>NZ_JADYXK010000050.1:0-7888 GCF_015864275.1 Pseudoalteromonas sp. NZS11_1 | reverse complement strand
GTGTTGCTTGCAGTGCTTGTTCTATATTCACAAAAAAATCCGTAGTTAGTTTCCTAACTACGGATTTTGCATGATCGTTTGGATCGGTCAACCGGTCATTTTCTTAACTGATCGGCATTAAGCATTGGCTACCTTTTATATTTTAAAGGAATGATTGCTTGAAAAAACTATTTTATAAGCTGCGTGAGTCGATATGGGTACTCTCATTCATTTATAATTCATATAGAGAGAGTGCTCTAAATAAAACTAATGATTTAGTCTTTTTATTATAAAAATTATAACGATAACCGATTAGTTAGGTGGTCCAATTCTTTCGTTAATGCTCTATACTAATAACAATAAAAATTTATGGTGAAGGTAAATGTTGAAAAAGAATAATTTTTTGAATGTGACAAAAAATAATAGACTAATGCTCGTTGCAACAATAATATTTGTTCTTATAGCTTTACCATCTCTGTATTTGTTTGACCAAAAAGTAAGAAGTGATGTTTATAATTCAGCCCAAATAGAATTAAAACGTGAGCTTGAAACAAAAAGCCTTTCACTAAAAAACCATCTTAAAGATAGTGTTACCGCTATTCGCTTTTTAGACGCAACGCCCCCGATTAAAGGCATTACTCGCGCCACTGAAAACAAGAAAATAGATCCCTTGTTAGGCACGCACATCGACGTTTGGGAAGAGCGCTTAGCGAGTATTTTTAGTGGTTTTATGCGCACAGACGACAGCATACTTCAGGCTCGCTATATTATTCTCGCAGATGGTGGGCAAGAAGTTGTCAGGGTTGATAGAAACCAACTCGGAGAAATTAATCGACTGCAAGGTCTGCAATTACAAAAGAAAGGCCAACGCGATTACATGATAAAAGCGAGTATGCTCGATAATAAAAGTGTTTATATTTCTCCTATTAACTACAACCGTGAAAATGGGCAGATACAAGAACCTTATATAAGTACTTTTCGTGTAGCTAAGCCTGTTTTTGATGAAAAAAATAAAATTTTTGCAATATTAGTCACTAACTACTTTGCTGATAAATTAATAAAAAGTTTAACGGTTGAATCTCCACAAGGAACACAAATTTACCTAATGAATAATGAAGGTGAATTTTTATATCATCCAAACTCTCAATTACGCTTCGGTTTTGAATTTAATAAAGCAAAAACATGGACTGAAGAATTTTCCACTGCAAGCACAATGGCAGAGCAAGGCACTTTACCGCTAAGTAATTACCCAATTGCTTACACGTTAAAAAAACGTATTTCGCTTGATGGTGATATTGCGATGTTACCTTTAGAGCTTGGTGTAAGTGTTGATACTAAAACGTTGTTTGCAAAGGTTAGTGATAGGCGTCAAAACTTTATTGTTATGCTACTCATGTTTTTTGGTATATTTTTAATTATTGCCTTTTTATACCAACGTTTTATAAACCGTAAGTTGTTAATTAATTCTCTAAAAGAGCAAAACAATAAAGTAATTGAAAACTCACTGGATGCTATTTTTACAATTGAGCAAAACGGCGAAATTGTTCACTTTAATAATACAGCTAAAGAGGTTTTCGGTAATTCAATCTCAGGCACTAGCCCTGACTTTGTTTCTTTATTTAACTTAAATGAAGCCGATAATAACTGTATAGAAGAGACTATTTCAAACGGATCAAAAATGCCGTTTGAAGCTATCTACACAGATGGTTACGGCAACAAACAATACTTTTCAATTACTCTCAGTAGTATTTTTGATGTCTACAATAACCGTTATCAGGTAGCAGCTATTTTAAGAAATATTAGCTCATTAAAAAATACTCAATCAGAGCTTGAAGGCTTAAACAGTACTTTAGAGCTAAAAGTCTCACAAAGAACTGTTGAGCTAGAGCGAGCAATTGATCAAGCATTAGCAGCGAGCCAAGCAAAAAGTGACTTTGTAGCAAATATATCTCACGAAATACGCACACCGATGAATGGCGTTTTGGGTATGCTTGAAATGCTCAAAGAAGATGGCTTAAGTGAACAACAATACCATTACTTAAAATTAGCTAATAGTAGTGCTAACTCTCTGATGAATTTGATTAACGATATTCTCGATTTTTCTAAAATTGAAGCGGGTAAGCTTGATATTGATAATCATACATTTGATGTTGTTACAGTATGTAGCGATATGATTAGCTCTTTAGCGTTACAGGGCCAGCGCAAAGGTCTTGAAGTATTCTTAGATACAAAAGATGTAGTAGATAGAATGGTTATTGGCGACAGCCATCGACTAAAACAAATTTTAATTAACTTAGTTAATAATGCATTTAAATTTACCCACCGAGGCGAAGTAAGTTTAACTGTCGGCTCTAAGTACATTACCGACTCAAAGTTATTAATGAGCTTTACAATAAAAGACACGGGTATTGGTATAGCGCCAGAGAACATAGACAAACTATTTGAAGTGTTTACACAAGAAGATTCAAGTACAACCCGTCATTTTGGTGGTACAGGCTTAGGCTTATCTATATGTAAAAAACTTGCTCAGTTAATGGGTGGTAATATTACGGTTATAAGTGAAAAGGGTGCTGGTAGTACCTTTACCGCAACAGTTGAGCTACATGTAGCACAAGAGAAAAAACTAAACACAGGTATTGAACTTGCTACAAGTATTAACGTAGCGGCATTAATAGCGCGCGATAACGTTTATAAAAACGTGTGCGATTTATTGCTACTAACCTGTAAAGTAAATGCAGAAAACATTGTAAGACTCGACTACTTTAGTGAGCATAAAGAGTTTGAAGCTGACTTATTATTGATTGACGATGAGCATCCTCAAATTGATGCGTTAATTGATTACTGTAAGCAGTTTAATAAAAAGTACGTCTTAATTTTACGCGACATGGTGACCGATAAACCAACTAAAATGGTGTTACCTGAAGGTAGCCATATTTTAAATAAACCGCTTACCCAAGATCAATTCAGCTATAAATTAGCCAGTTTATTTGGTGCTACTAATGATTGTATTATAGCGCCACCCAAGGGCTTAACAGAAGAACAAGTAGAGCCTGACCTTTCTGCTTATCATATATTATTAGTAGACGATAATATGATAAACATTGAAGTAGCTAAGGCGATTTTAAAACGTACTAAAGTAAAAATCACCTGTGCATCAGATGGCGTAGAAGCATTAGAAGCATTGAGAGAAAACACAGAACAATCCTTTGATGTAATTTTAATGGACTGCCAAATGCCTAATCTAAATGGGTACGATACAACAAGTGAAATCAGAAATAGTAAAGCCGGAGTCGATTACACACACATTCCTATTATTGCTATGACAGCAAGCGCGATGGAAGGTGATAGAGAGCGTTGTTTAACTGCAGGCATGAACGACTATATTACTAAACCAATCAAGCCAAGAACGCTAAAAGATAAGTTAATCACCTGGCTAAGTTAATAGTTATTAATTGAGAATCAGCTGCTTATGCAGCTGATTTTTTTGGTTTAGCATTTGTTGATATATTTAACTTTGTTATGTCGGTGCTATCGAGTACGGATTGTGTGTCTGACCAATGTAGTAATTCAATTTTTCCATCTTGCTGCTCTACCAGCGCTGTACAGCTCTCAATCCAATCTCCATCGTTGCAATACATAATTCCGTCATCAATTTTTATTTTGGGATGATGAATGTGCCCACAAATAATACCGTCTACGTTTTGCTTTTTAGCTTCATGAATTGCGGCATCTTCGAAGGCTTTAATTGCTTCACGTGCTTTGTGTACGCGAGCTTTTATCCATGATGCAAGCGAGTAGTAATTACCACCAAATAGCTTTCGAATACGATTGGTCCAGCGGTTTAAAAATAATAAAAAGTCGTATCCTGCATCGCCCGCGATACTAATAAGTTTGTTATAGCGTGTCGCGGAATCAAAATCATCACCGTGTACGAGTAAAAAACGTTTATTAGCTTTAGTGGTGTGAATAAACTGCTGGTGGATTTCAATACCAAATAACGTTTGATTTATATAGTTCCTAAACGTTTCGTCATGATTACCGGGTATATAAATGATGCGTGTACCATTAACTGCTTTTTGTTGTATACAGCTCAATACTTGATAATGCGAAGGGTGCCAATAAAACTGTCTTTTCATCGACCATAAATCAATAATATCACCCACTAAATAAAGTGTGTCGGATTCTACCGAGTTTAAAAAATTGAGCAAATAATCGGCTTTACAGTCTTTGTAACCTAAATGAACATCTGATATCCAAATAGTAGGGTAGTGTTGTTTCTTACGCTGTTGATTGTTTGTCATCCCCGTTATCCATAGTGTAATAATTAACACTGTAGATAAACCCAATGACACTTATGAGACACTTTAGCGAAGCCTCTATGACAATTTATACAAAGTCATGAAATTAAAATATTTATATAGAGCTAGGGCGTGTTGACCTTTCGTGATTGATTTTACAGCAGACTGTTTGGTTTTTAGGCATGGAAGATCATATGTAGCGTGGTTATTCCCCATAAATAGGCGATAACGCAGTATAAATGCCAAACATGCGCTGCCCTTTGAGTTCTTATAGGGACTATTAGCTCTTTGTTGCCTACATAGATGTCGGTAAGGGGCGTAAGCAGGACGCGGAAGCTTTACTTATTCTTACATGGATGTAAGTCAGTAGAATAACGCAGGAGCAATTATCGAGTCTACTAGGTTGCAAACTTCGAGCTGCGATTAAATCGTCCCTAGATTGAACAAATTTCAACCCACGAGATCAACACGCCTTAGGAAAGGTGAGTTGATGATCAGCTACCATTACGCATTGCTATTAATTGCGCATAAAAAAGGCCGCATTTTAAATGCGGCCTTATAGTCTGTTCTAAGCGTGGGTGTTATTAACCTTTAACGGCTGCTTTAATTGCATCAATTGCTGTATCGATATCAATCATTAGCTTTTCACCTGTACGGCGGTTTTTAAGCTCAACTTTATTCTCGTCAAGGTTACGCTCACCAATTACTAGCGTAAATGGCACACCAATTAGCTCCATGTCATTAAACATAACGCCAGGGCGCTCTTTACGATCATCAAATAACACATCAAGACCTGCATCTTTTAAACCTTGGTAAAGGTTATTTGCAATATCAGGAATACGATGCGATTTGTGCATGTTCATTGGAACAATTGCTAAATCGAATGGCGCGATTGATTTTGGCCAAATGATCCCGTATTGATCGTTGTTCTGCTCAATAGCAGCGGCAACAATACGTGAAACACCAATACCGTAACAACCCATAGTCATGGTTTGGTTTTTACCACCTTCGTTTAATACACCCGCTTTCATCGCTTCTGAGTATTTAGTGCCAAGTTGGAAAATATGACCTACTTCAATACCACGTTTAATTTGTAAAACGCCTTGGCCACATGGGCTCATATCGCCTTCAACAATATTACGAATATCAGCAACTTCGTAATCAGTTACGTCACGATCCCAGTTAATACCGCTGTAATGCTCATCGTCTTTATTTGCACCGGCAACAAAATCAGCAAGTATGTTAGCTGTTCTATCAACAATAATAGGCATAGATAAGCCGACAGGGCCTAATGAGCCAGGTTTTGCGCCAATAGCAGCAACAATATCTGTCTCTGTTGCCATTTCAAGCGGAGAGTCTACTAATGGGTGCTTTTCAGCTTTTAGTTCATTTAATTCGTGATCGCCACGCAGTACTAGGGCTACTAAACCGCGTACTTCGTTTTCATCAGGCGTACCATAAACAATTAACGTTTTAACACCGCGATGTGGCTTAACACCGTAGTGTTTTTTAAGCTCGTTAATCGTTTTAGCATCAGGCGTTGGAAACGCTTTAAGCTCTTTTGATGCTTCAGGGCGAGGCTCGCTTGGTGCCAGTGCTTCTGCTTTTTCAATATTAGCGGCGTAATCACTGCCGTCACTAAATGCAATTGCATCTTCGCCCGACTCAGCAAGTACATGAAACTCGTGCGATACGCTACCACCAATAGAGCCTGTATCGGCTATAACAGGGCGGTAATCAAGGCCTAAACGCTCAAAAATATTACAATATGCTTTGTGCATCGCTTGATAAGTCGCATCTAAACACTCTTCACTTAAGTGAAAAGAGTAGGCATCTTTCATTGTAAATTCACGAGCACGCATTACACCAAAACGAGGACGACGTTCGTCGCGTACTTTAGTTTGTACTTGGTATAAAGTAACTGGTAATTGCTTGTAGCTGCTTATTTCTTTACGTACGAAATCAGTTATTACTTCTTCGTGTGTTGGACCAAGTGCAAACGTACGGTTATGACGGTCTGTAAAGCGCATAAGCTCAGGACCAAATTCATTCCAACGGCCAGACTCTTCCCACAAATCAGCCGGTTGAATAACAGGCATTAGCATTTCAATTGCACCCGCTTTGTCCATCTCTTCACGTACAATGTTTTCTACTTTACGTAGCACGCGTAAACCAGAGGGTAACCAAGTGTATAAACCCGAAGCGACGCGGCGGATCATACCGGCTCTAAGCATTAACTGATGCGATACGATTTCAGCATCTGATGGCGTTTCTTTAAGTGTTGCGAGTATATATTGGCTTGTACGCATGTTTTTTCCGAAATAGAGTAATTATATTCTTTTAATAGAGCTTAAGTTTACCAGCGGATGCTTTTACACTAAAGCGCTAACTGAGTTATTTAGTTTTTTTCTATACTTGTTACTACGTTATGTTCGCCATTGACTTGCCAGCGAATATTATAATTATACAAAGTCATGCCATAGCTCTGCTCGCCGTCTTTTTGTTTTTTATATGCAGGGCGGGGATCTTGTTTTAAAACATTGGCAATAAAATCATGTAAATCTGGGTATTGTGTTTGCGCATTAACAAACTCAATTGCTTGAGGGCTAAATTCAACCGTCATTTGTGTTTCTGGGCGCGTGTCAGCAAAGCCAGCACTTGCATCCGGCATAGAGTCTGAGTACGGCAAATACGGTTTTATGTCAATAATCGGTGTGCCATCAAGTAAATCAATACCAGCGAGTAATAAGCTAAGTTGTCCGTTTTTATATTCAATACCTTCAAGTTTTACGGCGCTCATTCCAATTGCGTTTGGTCTGAATGTAGCGCGGGTCGCAAATACACCTTTTCGCTCATTGCCACCCAAACGAGGCGGGCGCACCATGGCAGAATAACCTTTATCAGCTGTTTCATGAAAACGAAATAACAACCAAATATGAGTAAATTCATCTAAACCACGTACAAACTCTTCGCGATTAAAATCGGGGGCAAATATAAGCTTTGCTTTAGCTTGTGGCACTAAACGTGGTTGCCTAGGTATAGCAAACTTTTGTTTATAAGGAGATTGAATGTGGCCAATAGCCGAAATGGTATAATCGCTCATAGTACTCGGGTACAAATAAAATAGAGCGCTATTCTACCCGCATTTAGCATTTATGGCATTAATGTAAGCAAGTTTATTGCGTATACAATTTTATTAAAAATATGATTATTCTACTGCATTAAATAGCGCACTTACTTTGTTAGGAATTATTCATAGCTGACTGCATGGATGCAGGAGGTAGAGCAATGCAGGGAGCAATTTGTGATAACAACTATATATTATAATTTTGCCTTGTTATTGCGCTATTTTCTTAGTGCTATAATAGAATACTTATTTAATGCACTTGGCATTATAGACCACACGGTTCAAAGTTATTCATTAGACTGATTGGTTTATATTAATATATTTAAAGAGGGCCTAAAACAAAAAAGGTAAGCCCTAAGGCTTTAATGCCGTTCACTTAAGGTGAGCGGCTTTTTTATTTCTAGCGTACCGCTGTGGTCTTGGGTTGACTGAACGAGGAAAACTTCGCTCCCTTCGTGGCTCTAGAATGAGGCTTTCTGCCATC
>NZ_JADYXK010000049.1:0-8390 GCF_015864275.1 Pseudoalteromonas sp. NZS11_1 | reverse complement strand
GTATGTTCGTTAATCATAATGTGCCCTCAAACAAGATTTGAAGATCTGATCATGACATTGAGATTTAGTTCAAAAAAATCCCCGCTAATTTCTTAGCAGGGATTTGTGTATAAGAGACAGCATAAAGCGCCTTTTTTAATGAGCCGCTTTTAGTGGCGGTTAATTTTAAAGTCGAGCTGTACCTGAGAAATAGCGCTAACAGGTTTACCATTTTCAAACTTTGGCGCGTAACGCCATTGCTCAAGCGCTGCTTTGGCTGACTTTTCAAATGCGCTGCCGCCTTCAGAGCTAAGTACTTTTGGGTTTTTTACAAAGCCAGCTGCGTCTACCTCAAACTCCATAATAACGCTACCATCGGTACTAAATCTGGCTTTGTGCACTGGGTATTTAGGATTAACACGATAGAGTGGTGTTTGCTCTTGCGATTCTTTCCATGGCACCATTTGAGCGATAGCGAGGCAGTGTTTAGTTGCTTCTTCGCTTTTGCCTTGTTTTTCGTACAGACCTACAAGTTTAGAGTGAGCGGTTAGCTCAGCACTGTGATCGTATTTTAAGTTATCGTCAAACGCGGTAACTATGTTGTTTAAGCGCTCAATTGCCTGATTATATTTTTTACTGCCTTCGGCAAATGCGGCTATTAAAAAGTTAGCTTTAATTTGCTCTACCGAGCTACTAGGTAGATTTTCACGGTAGTATTCGTCGGCTTCTTCTAGGTAGTTTTTCGCTTCGCGATATTTTTTAGAGCTAAACTTTTTAGCAAGCAGTGATGCCGCTTCTAGTTTCATGTCGGCTACAAACTTAGGCTTATTTTGTGTTTTAGCTATATCTATTACTTGTTCTAAAAAGTTAGCTGCTTTGTAAGCTGATGTTGTGTAGTTAGCTTGGCCGAGCAGTGCATCAATTGTTTCTATTGATAGTTTACCGTGATTTGCAGCTAAAATAGTATGGGCTTCGTTATAGAGTGCAAAACGCTGTTCGTTTAGCTCATCGCCGTAGCCTTTAATCGCTTTAGCGTAATTAATAGCTAAGTTGGCAGTATTGTCGTCGCTTTTACCGTAAACGGCTTTACCTGATGTGTAAGCAAGTTTGGCAGTTTGTTGTACGTTTTCGTCTGCTTTAACTGCTGCTAAATAGCTTTGGTATGCTTGGCTAAATACCGTTTGAGGATCGCTTGCTTGGCTGGCAAGTGCTGTAGTACTTAAAGTAGTTGCGCTTAAAGCAGATAAACTTAAGCCTATAAATAAAGCGAGTTGCTGACGTTTCATAATAATCCCTATCGTTGTTTAAAATACAAAATACCAAACGCGCCCGTAAGTGTCACTGATTAAGGTAAATCAACGTAAATAACATTGGCTGTTATTTGTATTAATTTATTGCTAACAATCATTGAAAATAACGCCTGTCGTCGCCATATAATTGCCATAAACAGTCTTGTACTACGGTGTATTTATCCTATTTTGTGATATTATCACTTTATTGTCGTGTCGTAGTTATTTAAATATTTGGATTTGTCGTGGCGCAAGTAAGAGCAAGAGTCCAGCTTAATGTTGGCAGAAATAGTGATATCCCTGCAGAAATAATCTCATTTACTGATTTAAAAGATGGTAAAGAACATATTGCTATGGTGTTTAACAACGCTGATACAGAGCAAGATGTACCGCTTATTCGTATGCATTCAGAGTGTTTAACAGGCGATGTATTTTACTCATCGCGTTGTGATTGCGGCGAGCAGCTAAATGAATGTATTGAAATGATGCACGAGCAAGGCGGTATTTTATTGTATTTACGCCAAGAAGGCCGTGGCATTGGTTTATACAACAAAATTGATGCTTACGTACTGCAATCGCAAGGTATGAACACCTACGAAGCTAATAATCATTTAGGCTTTGCTGATGATTTACGTGACTTTTCGGATGCGGTATTAATGCTCAATGCGCTTAATTTAAGCCACGTTAAATTAATGACCAATAATCCTAAAAAGCTTAACGCATTAAAAGATGCCGGTATTAATGTTGACTCGGTTGTGGGCACACATGCGCACATTAAAGCGGGTGTTGCTGGTAATAAATCGTACCTAGAAACAAAAATTAAGCATGGCGCGCATATGTTAGATATTAAGAAAATTAAAAAACCTTAATTATTTAATTACGTTTCGTCTATTAATACCCCCTCACGCCAAGTTATACTTGGCGTGTTTCGTTTTAAATTAAGAGCAAGTATGTCTACACAATTACGAATTTTTAAAGCCGATGCAGGGCTAAAGTGGTTAAAAGCCGGATGGCTTATTTTTAAAACCCAGCCAGCAACCTTTATTTTTATGCATTTATTTATTGGCATTGTAGGGCTGCTGTCTTTATTTTTACCTTTACTGCAAGTTGTAGCAGCGCTAGCTACGCCATTTTTAACCGCAGGGTTTTACCAAGCGGTGCTTAGTAAGCAGCAGGGTGGAAAAATTATGCTAGCCGATATTCTCAAGCCATTTACGGCTAAGGGAAACCGTTTAGGGCTATTGCGTTTAGCACTTTACCAAATGGGTGCGGGCATTTTAATGGCGTTACTTGCTAATGGCTTATTTGCCGATGCAGTGGCTGTTATGAGCCAACCAGGACTTGATCCAAACGTAGCACTTGAACAAATGCTTGAGAGTATTTCGGGCGCGAATGTAATTTTGTTTTTTATGGCAATGCTAATTTATTTAACGGCGTTTGCTTACGCTGTACCGCTTGTTTATTTTAGTAAAGAAACACGTATTTTAACGGCGCTTAAAAAATCGTTAATGGTGTTTTATCATAACATTTTGCCACTTGGCGTTTTTGGTCTTATTTGCGCATTATTTATGGCGCTTTCGATGTTCTTATCGTTCTTACCACTGTTGATTTTAATGCCGATTTGCTACATTAGCTTTTTTGTATCTTATCAAGCCATTTTTATGCCTGTTGTACCACCAAGTGACGACATTAATGTTAAGCCACTTAGCAGTGAAACAAGCGGGCGTTTTGACGCTTAATGGATGATAAATTAAAGCAAAAACTAAAAAACTATGTACTTTGGTTACTAGGGCGCCAAGAATATTCGCGTCGTGAGTTAACGCTAAAATTACAGCAAAAAGAAGCTACAGAAGAGTTTATTGAAACGCTGCTTGATTGGTGCGAAAAGCATAATTTTATTAACGAGCAGCGATACTGTGAAGGCTTTGTAAGAAAACACATATTTAAATGCCACGGGCTTAAGCGAATACAAAGCGAAGCTATGGGCAAAGGGATTGATCGTTCGCTACTTGAATTGGTAGTTGAAGAGCTTGAAGTAGATTGGTTTGAGCTTGCGCAGGATGCGTACAATAAAAAATATTCAAATACACCGGCCGATCTCGATTACAAAGATAAAGCTAAGCGCGTGCGCTACTTAATGTATCGGGGTTTTAGCTACGATGAAATTAATTTTGCAATGCAAGCACAGTAAATACAGGTGAGACTTTCAAATGCAGCACATGACTACCGCACAAATTAGGCAACAGTTTTTAGACTTTTTTGCCAGCAAGCAACATCAAATAGTACCTTCTAGCTCGCTTATACCGGGTAACGATGCCACGTTGTTATTTAACAATGCCGGCATGGTGCAATTTAAAGATGTATTTTTAGGCGCAGAAAGCCGCCCTTATACACGTGCGACAAGCTCGCAGCGCTGTGTACGTGCTGGCGGTAAGCATAACGATTTAGAAAACGTAGGCTACACTGCTCGCCACCATACATTTTTTGAAATGTTAGGTAACTTCAGCTTTGGTGATTACTTTAAGCAAGACGCGATTAAGTTTGCATGGGAGTTTTTAACTGAGGTAGTAAGCCTACCTAAAGAAAAACTTTTAGTAACTATTTATCACGATGATGAAGAAGCGTTTGGTTACTGGGCTAATGAAATTGGCTTACCAGAGGATCGTATTATTCGTATTGCGACCTCAGACAACTTTTGGTCTATGGGCGATACTGGTCCGTGTGGTCCGTGTTCTGAAATATTTTATGATCACGGCGAGCATATTTGGGGCGGTCCTCCGGGCTCTCCTGAGGAAGACGGCGACCGTTTCATCGAAATTTGGAACCTTGTATTTATGCAATACAACCGTCAAAGCGACGGTACAATGTTGCCTCTACCTAAGCAATCTGTTGATACGGGAATGGGCCTTGAGCGTATTTCTGCTATTTTGCAGGGCGTGCATTCAAACTACGAAATCGATTTGTTCCAAGGCTTAATTGCAGCAGCTGCAAGCGTAACTAACGCGCAAGATATGGACGATAAGTCACTTCGCGTAGTAGCGGATCATATTCGTTCGTGTGCGTTTTTAATCTCAGACGGTGTTATGCCATCTAACGAAAGTCGTGGTTATGTACTGCGCCGTATTATTCGTCGTGCTGTGCGCCACGGTAACAAGTTAGGTGCACAAGGTTCGTTTTTCTATAAATTAGTTGCTGCGCTAATTGAGCAAATGGGTCAAGCGTACCCTGAGCTTGCTAAGCAACAAGAAATTATTGAAAAAGTATTACGCATTGAAGAAGAACAGTTTGGTAAAACACTTGAGCGTGGCTTAGCTATTTTAGAAGAAAGCTTAAGCGACCTTAAAGGCGATATTATACCGGGCGACTTAGTATTTAAACTTTATGATACGTACGGTTTCCCAGCTGATTTAACGGCCGATGTTGCGCGTGAGCGCCAGATGACAATTGATCATCAAGGCTTTGAAGAGTGTATGGCTGTACAACGTAAAACAGCGCAACAAGCAGGTAAATTTGGTGCAGATTACAATGACCAATTAAAATCAGATAAACACACTGACTTTAAAGGTTACGACAGCACACATTATAGCGCGACCGTTATTGAAATTTTTGCCGGTGGCGAAGCTGTTCAGTTATTAGAAGATGGTCAACAAGGTATTGTAGTACTAGACCGCACACCGTTTTACGCTGAATCAGGCGGCCAAACGGGTGACACGGGTACTATTACAGTTGCTGGTGGCGAATTTAATGTTACTAATACCACTAAGCTTGGTAATGCTTTTGCTCACCACGGTACTGTACAAGGCCGTATTGGTGTTAATGACAAAGTTGACGCAACTATTGATGATACGCGCCGCGATTGCATTAAGAAAAACCACACAGCTACGCATATTTTACACGAAGCACTACGCCAACTATTAGGTGACCATGTAGGCCAAAAAGGCTCACTTGTTCAGCCAGATCGTTTACGTTTTGACTTTTCGCACTTTGAAGCGGTTACTAAAGATGAGCTACGTGAAATTGAGCGTGTAGTTAATGACGAAATTCGTCGTAACTTTGCACTTAATACTGAGCTTATGGCTATTGATGATGCTAAAGCGAAAGGTGCTATGGCATTGTTTGGCGAAAAGTACGATGACGAAGTACGTGTAGTTACTATTGGCGACTACTCTATTGAGCTTTGTGGTGGTACTCACGTTGAGCGCGCTGGCGATATTGGTTTATTCAAAATTGTATCTGAAAGTGGTATTGCCGCAGGTGTTCGCCGTATTGAAGCCGTAACCGGTGCAGATGCTGTAGCGTACGTTAGCGAGCAAGAGCAACAACTTAGCGATGTTGCAGCTTTAGTTAAAGGCGATAGCGCATCGGTACTTGAAAAAGTAACTGCGTTGCTTGAAAAATCTAAAGGCCTTGAAAAGCAAATTGCACAGCTTAGCGATAAACTAGCAAGTGCAGCGGGCGCGTCTTTACTTGATTCGATTGTTGAAATTAATGGCGTTAAGCTACTTGTAGCAAACGTTGAAGGTACTGAATCTAAAGCGCTTCGCGGTATGGTTGATGACCTTAAAAACAAGATTGGCTCAGGTGTTATTGCACTGGGTGTTGCCAGTGGCGACAAAGTAAGCCTAATTGCCGGTGTAACTAAAGACTTAACAGGTAAAGTAAAAGCCGGTGAGTTAGTTAACCATATGGCAGGTCAAGTAGGTGGTAAAGGTGGCGGTCGTCCAGATATGGCACAAGCTGGTGGTAGTGAGCCACAAAATCTTGCTGCTGCACTAGATAGCGTTACAGCTTGGTTAACTGAGCGTACTTAAGCCTAAGTGGCGCTTATTGTTCAAAAATTCGGTGGCACTTCGGTCGGCTCAATAGAGCGAATTGAAGCAGTCGCCGACCTTGTTGTTAAAACCAGACAACAAGGACATCAAGTGGTTGTGGTTCTCTCTGCTATGTCGGGAGAAACCAACCGCTTAATTAACCTCGCCAAACAAATTGATGCTCGCCCGAGTAGCCGTGAACTAGATGTACTTATTAGCACCGGAGAGCAGGTTTCTGTATCACTGCTTGCTATGGCTATTATCAAACGTGGTCATTCAGCTGTAAGCTTATTAGCCGATCAAGTCAATATTCTAACCGACAACATGTTTGGTAAAGCTCGTATTGCTGAGGTTGCTGCTACGCGCTTAAAGCATGAGCTTGAGCATAATCGTATTGCTATTATTGCTGGGTTTCAGGGACGTGATATTGAGGGCAATATTACAACGCTTGGACGCGGCGGCACCGATACATCGGCTGTAGAAATAGCAGCGGCTATAAAAGCCGACGAATGCCAGATCTATACAGATGTTGACGGCGTATATACTACAGATCCTCGTGTTGAACCTAACGCGCGCAGAATGAGCCAAGTTACTTTTGCCGAAATGCTAGAGCTGGCAAGTTTAGGCGCAAAAGTTTTGCATATTCGCTCGGTAGAAGCTGCAGGTAGACACAATGTGCCACTTAGGGTGCTTTCTAGTTTTAATCCTGATGAAGGCACATTAATAAGTTTTGAGGAGAACGATATGCCAAGTAAGGTGGTATCGGGGATTGCGTTTAATCGTGACGAATGTTTAATTAAAGTAGATGGTGTGCCAAGCGGTACGCAATATCTTTCAAAAATATTGAAACTTTTTGCTGATAATGGCATCGAAATAGATATGATTAATCAAGTTAATCATATCTTTGAAAAAATAGACTATGCTTTTACTGTGCACTCGAATGATTATCTGCAAGCACTTGAATTATTGAGCGAAGATCAAGCTCAACTCAGTGCTCAAAATATAAGCGGATTACCAACAGTCGCTAAAGTTTCTGCTGTTGGAATGGGTATGAAATCGCATTCTGGTGTAGCAAGTTTATTTTTTGATGCATTAGCGCAGGAAAATATTAATGTGGTTTTAGTCTCGACTTCTGAGATCAAAATTTCAGTTTTAATAGATGAAAAGTACCTAGAGTTGGCAGTTCGTGCATTACACAAAGCATTTTTAACAGAAAATGGATAGATTGAGAGTTTTTACTTACTTTTCAGTCTAATTTTCATTAGTATGTTTAAGCGGAATCTTATAATTTTTATTGGAACATGGGAGCAAGAGAATGCTAATACTAACTCGTAGAGTAGGTGAAACCCTAATGATTGGTGACGAAGTAACAGTTACTGTTCTAGGTGTTAAAGGAAATCAAGTTCGAATCGGTGTTAATGCACCAAAAGACGTATCAGTGCATCGTGAAGAGATTTACATGCGCATACAAGCTGAAAAGTCGAACCCTAATCCGGGCAATGCTTAATCAACACGTATACGTAGTTGAGTAATTAACTCAACTAGTCAAAAAGCCACTCACTGAGTGGCTTTTTTGTTTATAAAAGCGAGTGTTTCTGGGGTTAGTATTTGTTTTGAAATGTACTGCATTCCGCTTTTATTTTTAATAATAATACCTTGCTGAGTATCTATTACTTTGCTTATGTCTTGCCAAGTTAGCTGAAAGCTTTTGTAATGATTAGCCGATTTAATGCCTTCTTCATCAAAGGTAAGTGTTACCTCAGAGCCTGACGCTCTGCTGAGCATTTGTCTGGTTACCCACCAAGGTCTGCGATAGTAAAAAGCGACGCACTCTAGTACACCTAGCATGATCATAAACGATCCTAAGTAATGATCGTTTAAAACATAAATGCCAAATAAACCAAGCGCAACGAGGAGTACAAGTAAAAAGTACTTAGGTTTGGCGCGCTTACTGTACGGGAGTGACTCATCAAAGCACTCGTAAAAGTAAGGTTTATCTAGTGTGTAGGTTGTTGTAAATGCCATATTGCCTTGCTTTAAATATCGTTTTTTTTATTTTAACAAGCTAGCCGCTAAATGAGCAGCTTTATAGTCAGTGATTTTATTACAGACACAAAAAAACGGCCCTAAGGCTAACACCGATCAGTTAAGGTATTTTTGATCGGTTGACCGATCTTTTGGTTGCTTCATAATACCCTTATCATCTTTTGATTATGAGGGTATTTTTATGCTTAGTCATTGGTTACTTGATACGGATATATTCGCCACTCCTGACTCTTTATCTACATTTCAGAAACATATCCCTCTTGAG
>NZ_JADYXK010000048.1:0-10087 GCF_015864275.1 Pseudoalteromonas sp. NZS11_1 | reverse complement strand
AGCAAGCTTGTGACGCATCATGACTGTGAAATGGGATACATGACAATTAAATAAAGGCATCAATTTTGATGTTTAGACATTAGCTCGTCTTGACTTCAAGGGAGCGTCCATATATGTCACTATAATTCGGCTTTTTGTTAGGGTATAACTACTTATCAGCCAATGATTCCCTAGTTTCTCCAAACTTTTGGCATATTCTTTGTGCCGCTTTTAAGGTTACTTTGTTTATCGTTGCCGTAGATGTATGAGTTCCGCCATAAACGTCCACTACACATACTTTAACTCGCATACGATTATTTTTTATTTTAGGCAAGAAATTCCCGCATGACTCAATTTGTTCGTGGTAAACGATCCCGTTACATGATTTACCTTCAAGTAAATATGTGTCAATTTGATTTTCAGAAAGTTGGTTACGTTGTATAAGAAATGGGTATACCTTTATATCTTCACCTAAATTAACCACAAAATCGGACAGTGCTACAGTTATATCTTTTAGCCAAAACCACTTAAATGGAAGAATATGGTTTTGAGATTTGTATCCAATATGAACCGATTTAATATCTGTTGGAGCAGAACCAACATTAGTTACTTTGATATATGTTGAAATGGCGGTTCGATGAGTTAAGTTGTTTTTATAAACTCGCCCAGTGTCAAATGAAGCACAAAAAGTAGGACCATCATTAATTTCAATTTTTAATTTAGGCTTTCTTCTCAGTCCTGCAAAAATTCCACTAAGCCAACCTAATAAAACTGTCGAGATAAAAATTAATAAACCAAGAAAACCAGAATTTTTATTTGTCCATTCAATAATAGATTCGATTAACTCCATACTTACCCTATACCCTAACGAGGCTGTAGAATAACTCCAGCAGCCAAATTCAATTAAAAAACAAGTTCCTGTAATTAACTCTAGTCGTTTTTAAGGCATTAGGTAATACATTTGGAACTCATAAAACAGGCTGTTTTCTTAAAAAAGAGTAATTCTACAGCCTCAACTCCGCACTAAGCGGACTAAAATAGTGGGTGGAAATGTGTAGCGAAGAGAAACTTAACTGACTGTTTTAGTTGCCTTTAAGTGCTTTTTTATATTAATTTACTCGATAGCCAGTAGAAGGTTTTCTACAGCATCAATACTTTGTGTAACAAAGCCTTCGGAGATCATTATGGTATTAGAATACAATGAAAGACCTTTAGTGCTATTTATAGTTTTTTTAAGTTTTATACACTGGTCTTTAGAAAAATGAGCATATTGCTCAAGATCACCTTCACTGTGAGCCAAAGAGTTCCTTAGCTTGTTAAGTGTAGAAACCCTAGCCCAATGTTTTTCTATTTCAGGAGCAGAGAAATTTAGCCCAAAATTATTTTCAAGATAAGGTTTAAAACTTAAAATTCCATAGCCAACAATATCATCCTCGATGTTATGTTTTTCTGCTTTATATTTGCAAACCTTTGCCATGAGATTTTCCAGTAACGAGTACACTATCAAAAGTGTAGATACCCTGTGAATACGTTCAAAAAAGTGCCCAAAAATGTGCAATTCAATTTCCAATTGCTCTCGTATGCCTTCATGTGGAGCTTCAGAAATATTTCTATTTAACTCTAACCTATCTTCGGCATGCAAACGCTCTGCGTTTAAAAAGTGGTTTCTAACAACCCCAACTCGATTTCTTATTGTTTGGGAAGTTGGAGGAAGGCTAAGAAAATCATATGAATTAATAGCTTTCTTGCTAAACATGAGTGCGCCTTGTTATAAAGTTGTGAGCGACTGAGCTGGTCAAGGACTATTTTATTCCCGCTGAGGGTAGGAAATAAGATAGATTGGGTGAGCTGACCGATAAGGAAGCTTCATCAATAATTATTTAACACAAGAAAAATTACTTAATGCTCTTATAATAAAATATTTATAAAAGTATTCTTAGTAAGAAAGTGTTTTTAAAAAAATTTGCTAGAGAGTAAAATATACTCTCTAGCAAATATACAGAACCTTACCAAATATTACTGGTTTCACCTCTAGCAAGCTTCTCACCTGCTGATTTAAGAACTGTAATACTCTTCTCAAACTCCTTAAATCTCATTTCAATAAAAGCAAAGAAGTCTGTATCTAAACGACCATTCAACAGTTCATTACCACAGTTAATATTATGTGACTCTAACGAGGTTAATAAGTCCTTGTTATGAGATTTTAATAATTCATTTAAATATATACTAGGGGCTTTATCGCCAATTTTAATATTAGATATTTTATTAATTCTCACTTTATTCAGAACGGTATCAACAAAGTCGTATTGGTTCGAAGTCTCTCCATATTTTTTCTTGATATAATTAACTGGGAACACATGATGTACATCCACTTTAGCACCCATTGATACCGCAGCATCATTTTCAAAATTTCTAAATTTAGTTGAGTTCCATAAGAAGTATGAAAGCCCCATAAAACTTGCGCTTTTAGCATTATCCATGCGTTTGTAGTCTTCAAACTCACTAATAATACGAATACGTGCCCAAAATTCTTTATCTATATTTTTACCTTGTGCTAGTTCTTTTAATATATCCGCATCTTTTTTAATCACTACATTGGTAGAACCGTGGCCACCGCCTCCATACCTATTATCTAATAAAGAAATATAAAACCAATATTTTAACTGGTTTAACTGTTCACTACTTGCTTGTGAAAACTCTTTATTTGGTAAGTTCTGATAGAAACTTAATAAAGGTAATAGCATTGTACGATAAGGCATTTTTGTAACGTCAAACAGCCAATCATTTTCCTCCAACCACTTCTGAATATAATCAATATCTTTAACGCAAGTATTCCAGTGATCGATTAAGTTTTGTCCTGTAAGATCGCTAAGAATCGAATCTTTTGTTACTTCCCCATTAGAGATATAGTTAATATACCTAACAAGTGGGTCGATTATGTTTTCATCTATATATGTATTCTTTTTAGCTTTCGCGATTGCTTGGTTTAATTTAAAATCGATATAAACTTTTGCGTTGATAATGTCAACAAAAGATAAGTTCATACCTTGTGAATTGCTTCGTTCAAAAAACAAACAAAACTTTTCAAGTGGCATATTTAAAAGTTGTACTGATAAAAGCT
The DNA here is from genome assembly GCF_015864275.1 of Pseudoalteromonas sp. NZS11_1. Classification (NCBI taxonomy): domain Bacteria; kingdom Pseudomonadati; phylum Pseudomonadota; class Gammaproteobacteria; order Alteromonadales; family Pseudoalteromonadaceae; genus Pseudoalteromonas; species Pseudoalteromonas sp. NZS11_1. The sequence goes on along the minus strand of NZ_JADYXK010000048.1, from coordinate 6,987 downwards.
TATCTTTCTTGATAATATCCGTTTTGAAGTCACTAAATAAAGCTCCCGCAAACTCAATTGCAATATCTCTGTCTTCCTCACTTACATTGAACTCATCAAGTTGCGGAGTAATAAAGTCATCTATAAACCGTTGTTCTCTACCATCAAGCGATTTATATAAATCACTAACTTTAATATATAAAACATCATCTTTAGGCGGCTTTAAGTCTACATTACTAATATATTTTTCTAGTGAAACTTTACTTTTATTTTCTTTTTTATCGTAAAACTCATCTGAGCTTAAAACACTAAATGGTTGAAACCAATAATATATGTTATCAACTCCTAATAGTGCTCTATATATAGATGTTGCCCTTTGTTGACCATCTAATAGGGTGTGCCAATCATTTTGTTCGAAAGATTCTTTCTTAATTAAAGTTGGCTTAGGCCTATGATTTTTAGAACCTCTTTCTCTAATATCAAACTTCTTACAAGCTAGATCAAATTTTGGCCGAGCTAAAATTAATGAACCAATAAACAAATTACGGTTAAAAGAGTCAAATAATGTTACTGTTTTTTCAATCGGCCACTTAAAATTACGTTGAAATTCAGGTAACAGAAGTTTTTCACTTTCTATCAATTTAATTAAGTCTTCTATTGACCTAGTTTCTTGTGTATTTTCGGACATTATTTTCCTCGTCTAAGCTTAATTTTGATATCAGTTTACCACCGGTCTTATTAAATCTACATTGCCTTTTTGTACCTTTCTCATCAAGTTAAATTTTGGGAGAAATTAAAAGATGGCATAATATAATAACCACTATTAGTAACACCAAAATTAACAGGTAAATTGGTAAAGTAGCAACTTGTAACGCCCAAATAATGGGCAAATAATAGTTGGTTAAAATAAGCGGCGCAGGAGCAAAACCAACTGTTATTTGTCCCTGTTTATTTGCTTGTTATATTTCAGTTTACGCCTAACTTTTATTAAGTTATATAACTCGTAAGTAGCAACTATGCATAAGATAATAGATGCCACTTTAAATGCTACAACATCTCCTTCGCCACAATCGCCAGAACCATGAGTACTGAAATACATAAAAGTAGGCAACATTAGTGCGACACAAATAATTGTCACGGCTTTAAAGAAACCTCGGAAATTTGCAATGGACCTTAATGCTAACGATAAAAGAATAAGGAAGACATTTAAAGCAAGTAACCTTATACCTAAGATTATTAAATCCTGTTCGGGTCCACCAAAACATGCAAATGAATTGGTTGAGAATGTCACTAATGTAAAAGCAATAGCCAGATTTTTCATGCAATATAACAGTTTTATCGAGGACACTTTCCTCTTTTTATGAGCAATGTATGTCCTCTTAATTATTTTTAATATTAATAACAAATCCTGTAACACATTGCGAGTATTAAACTTTAAGTCGGGCTGTTCTTTTAATAACATGCTGAAAAGAGCAAAACGTCCTCATTTTTAGACTTATGAGGAAAAACGCCAGCGCGGTACATAAATACAGCAATTAAATATTTAAAATGAAAACCAAACACGATTTTAAATCATTTAATAGTCACTAAAAAACGGTGGCGATAATGCAAGTAACCGCTTTAAGTACACTTATTTGTGTAGGCGTATTATAAAAGGTGGTTTAGGGATGGTGGAAGATGTAAAGCGAGGTCATGAACTATTTACTAAACGCGTCTTCCTGCTTTTAAAACAGGGTAGACGCGTTTAAATATTATTTATTTGGCTTTTTTAGCCTCTAGAGTTTCTATTTCACTCCAGATTTTTTCGGCTTCTGCACTTAACATGGCAAAGCTTTTAATGTCGCCTTTTCTTTGTGCCTGCATGCCTTGCTCTAGTTTTACGTCGTATTCTTTACGCAGTTTTTTTACGGGATCAGGCTTTAAAAATGAAAACATTAGTATTCTCTTAATTTATTAAATTATATGTAATTAGTGTACGCATTAATGGGCTTAATAGTTCTTTGTTTGGTGAAAATGTTTACTTTGCGCTTTAAAAGCGCAAAGTAAACAGGGTGTAATTATTAACGTACTGTGTGCTAGTTCTGGTTCTAGTGCTAGTGTTTACGTTTCTGGCTCTAGGCGTTTAATACCTTGGCCATCAATACCTAAATAAATAAAACCATCACTGCCTTGGGCTAAGCTGCGTACTCTGCCAATTCCATCGAGTATTTTATATTGCTTAACAACCTTACCTTTTGAGAGCTCTAGTGCGCTAATGAATGCAAATTTCATTGATGCTAATAATAGCTTACCTTTAAGCTTTGGGTATTTATCACTCGTTACATACAACATATCGGAAGGGGCAATTGAAGGAGTCCAATGTAATACGGGCGATTGCATGCCGTCTTTTTCTTTAAGGTCGGTAAACTTGGTACCGCTGTAGTTAACGCCATAACTTACTAAAGGCCATCCGTAGTTAGCACCTTTTTTTATAATATTAAGCTCATCGCCGCCGCGCGGCCCGTGTTCGTGAGACCATAAAATATTATTTTGATTATCAAACCACATGCCCTGTGGATTACGGTGCCCATAAGACCATGCTGCATGTTTTACATCTTTTTGTTTAACAAACGGATTGTCGCTTGGGATACGGCCATCATCGTGTAAGCGATAAATTTTACCGCCATCACGAGTGAGATCTTGCGGGTTTATGTCGCGCGAGCCGCGATCGCCAATTGAAAAATAAACATAACCTTCATCATCAAACACAATACGGCTGCCGTAGTGTTGGCCCTTGGTACTATTATGCTCACCTTTGTATAGCAATTGCTGATCAGACAACTGCGTATGGTCGCTATTTAGCTTGGCGCGCATTAAGGCGGTGTTACTTCCGCTTCCTTTGCCCTCACTACTTGAGTAACTAAAGTACAGCCATTGGTTTTGCTTACTATCGGTGAGTAGTGCTAAATCAAGCAATCCACCTTGGCCATTAGCTTCAATGTTGGGTAGCCCTGAAACCTTAGTTAACGTAGTTGTATTTTTAGGTAATAAAAATAACGTTCCACTGCGCTCAGATATTAGTAAATCACCATTAGCTAGAGGCTCAATAGCCCAAGGTATAACCACACCTTCTGCCGCTGTTACTGCGTTAACGCTAAGCGATAAAGTATCTAGCTGTTTATAGTTTTTTACGTAATCGCTTTTTGCATGCGCGGGTGCGTTAATAGCAAATATAGCAACGGCTAAGCCTGCACTTATTAGTTTAGGGAGTGTGTTATGTGACATTAAATTTATCATTATGGCTTCCAAAATTAATCCAATCTTACATAACCTTAACATGGCATAAATAAATTTGTTAAGCGTTGAGTTGAATGAAAAACACACACTTATATTTTTATACGATGACCTTTTAACAGAAAATTGTTTTAGTAATTAGCGCTAATAAAAATTGAATAATTACTCTATTGGGGTTGAAAACTAAAAATTTCAGCGTACACTTGTGCGCTGAAGTTTGAGCGTACACGTGTAAGTTCAAACGTTAAGTATTTTACGATCCAAGAGATTAATAGTGATGATAATTAAAGTATTAAACCAATTTTCAAAATGGTTTTTACACCATCAAAGTTTTGCAGGCTACATAGAGCCAATAATGCAGGTGTTTAAACCTGCGTGGCGTGCAGGGCAGTTTAGAGCGCAAGTAGTTAATACAGCTGTGCTTGATGGCGGCTTTTTAAGTGTGCAACTTAAGCCTAGTAAACATTGGCAGGCACATACGTCAGGGCAGCACATTAGCTTAACGCTTGAAATTAATGGGCGATTATTAACACGCGTGTTTACCGTGGCTTCAAGCGCTCAGCAATTTAAAAATACAGGTTTAGTGCGCTTACTAATCAAAACAAATACGCAAGGGCGTTTTACGGGCTTACTCAGCAGTGCATTAAAAGCGGGTTTATGGTGCAATATTTCTGCGCCAAACGGCGACTTTGTATTTAAAAATACACACACACCAGCCACTTTTATTGCAGGCGGCTCGGGTATAACACCTATGCTAGCTATGCTTGATGATTACTTAAGCCAAACTACGCAAAAAGTGTCGTTAGTGTATTACGCAAAAGCCACTGAGCATCAATGTGTTGATGAACTGAGTGAGTTGGCAGCGCAATTTGAGCATTTTTCGTTTTTATTATTAACGCGTGAGCAATCAAGCGATATAACCAGCAATATTAAGCCGTGGGAAAATCCAGACATTTACTGCTGTGGCCCTGCAGCATTTATGCATACGGTGAGCGATTTTGCTAAAACGCATAAGCTAAATTACTACCAAGAAGCCTTTGGTTTGGCGCTGCCTAGCTTAAACGACAATAGCCAATTTAATGTAAAAATTAACGCCAGTGCCCATGTTGTATCGGGCAACGATGTTTTACTGACTCAGTTTGAAGAAAAAAAGCTCCCCGTTAAACGCGGTTGCGGTATTGGTATTTGCCATCAATGCCAATGTATTAAAAAGTCAGGCGTGGTACGTAATTTAAAAACAGGTGAATTGAGTGACAACGGCGAGCAATTAATACAACTTTGCGTAAGCCAACCTGTTAGTGATTTGGAGTTACAATTATGAAAAACATTAACTATGACATGCTCGCAAGTGAGCTAGATGCCATTAAAATGGACACCCTTGGCAAAGTTGGCCAACAAGATGCCGACTACATTCGCTCTGTTGTGCGTAAACAGCGAGTGTGTGAATGGAGCGGGCGAATTTTGCTAATGCTTGGTTTTATTCAGCCGTTATTGTGGGTTGCAGGTGTGTTGCTATTAGCGCTTGCTAAAATTTTAGACAATATGGAAATTGGCCACAATGTAATGCATGGTCAATACGACTGGATGAACGACAAGCAACTTAACTCACAACATTACGAGTGGGACATAGCGTGCGATGGGCAAAGTTGGCACCGCGTTCATAACTTTGAACACCATACATATACTAATATTATTGGTAAAGACAGAGACTTTGGTTATGGCTTGTTGCGTTTAAGCGATGATTTTAAGTGGCGTTTTAAAAATGTATGGCAGTTTTTTACGTATATTAATTTAAGTGTGTTATTTCAGTGGGGCGTGTCGTATCACGAGTTGGCTGCAGAGCGAGTTTTTATTGGTAAAAAGAAAGAAAACCGCGAAGGGCTTGTTTCACACTCAACATTAAAGCATCGCTTTTTTAGTAAAGGCGCTCGCCAATTAATTAAAGATTATGCGATATTTCCGTTACTTGCAGGACCTTTATTTTTATGGGTATTGGCCGGTAATTTAGTAGCAAACTTAATCCGTAATTTATGGACGTCGACCATAATATTTTGTGGTCACTTTACCGAAGAAACGCAAACTTTTAAAGAAGAAGACTGCGTAAACGAAACCCAAGGGCAGTGGTATTATCGCCAAGTACTGGGCTCGTCTAATATTAAAGGACCGCATTGGTTTCATGTTTTAACAGGGCATTTGAGCTGCCAAATAGAGCATCACTTATTTCCTGATATGCCGTCTTCGCGCTATCAAGAAGTAGCGCCTCAAGTACAAGCCGTTTTGAAAAAACACGGTATTGATTATCATACAGGTGGTTTTTTTAGACAGTATACGTCGGTGTTAAAACGTATTATTAAATATTCGTTTAAATAAACATGTTTTAATTAACGAATGAAAAAATCGGTCTGTGTAACTACACTGACCGATTTTTTTGTTTATTGCACTCAATACGGTTGATTAGTAAACAGCACTTGCAAAAAATTCTCATAGTTAATTAAAAAAGCCTTACTTTAGCTATGGTTAAATGACGGGTGATTGTCATACAATGGAGGGAAATAGACCACACAAGAGAGATTAAAATGGCCGCATTTGGTACCGTGTTTATGCCGCAGATGATTCAAGCTCGTTTTTCTGATAATAAATGGAGCGAAAGCTCAATTGTCCCTTCCGATAAACTTGAACTTCATGCTGGTGCGCACGTTCTTCATTATTCAAGTACATGTTTTGAAGGCTTAAAAGCCTTTCGCCATGAAGATGGTTCTGTTTATCTTTTTAGAATGGATGCAAATATTGCACGCATGCAACAAAGCTCAGCGCTATTAAGCTTACCGAGTTTTGACAGCGATATGCTAAAAACGATGATTATCGATATTATGCGCGAATACGCAGATGAAACGCCATTACCGCCGGGCTCTATGTATATTCGCCCAACGCACATTGGTACTGAGGCGGCAATTGGTAAAGCAGCTGCGCCATCAATGAGCTCGCTTTTATACACGTTACTATCGCCAGTAGGTGATTACTTTGCCGGTGGCGCAACTGCACTGCGCGTACTGCTTGAAGAAGATGGCATGCGCTGCGCTCCGCACATGGGTATGGTAAAAAGTGGTGGTAACTACGCCAGTGCTCTAGCACCTATTAGTGCTGCACGAACTAAGTATCAAGCTGATCAAATTTTATTTTGCCCAGGTGGCGACGTACAAGAAACCGGTGCTGCTAACTTTATACTTATTGATGGCAACGAAATTATTACTAAAGCGCTTGATAGCACGTTTTTACACGGTGTAACGCGTAATAGTATTTTAACCATAGCCAAAGATTTAGGTATGACGGTAAGCGAGCGTAACTTTAGCGTTACTGAGCTACTAGAACGTGCAGCAAAACCAGGTACTGAAGCGGCGCTTTCGGGCACTGCAGCTGTGCTAACTGCTGTGGGTACATTTATTCATAACGATAAAGAATACAAAGTAGGTACTGGCGAGCCAGGCCCAACTACTGCGCGCCTTCGCCAAGCATTGAACGATATTCAATGGGGTATAAGTGAAGACAAGCACGGCTGGTTAACTAAAATCTAATTATAGATTTAATAGCAACTCGCATTAAAAAGCCACCTAATCGGTTAACACCGATCAGTTAAGGTATTTTTGATCGGTTGACCGATCTTTTGGTTGCTTCACAATACCCTTATCATCTTTTGATTATGAGGGTATTTTTATGCTTAGTCATTGGTTACTTGAT
>NZ_JADYXK010000047.1:0-12062 GCF_015864275.1 Pseudoalteromonas sp. NZS11_1 | reverse complement strand
GTTAGAACTCAATCTGTACGAGTGCCCACACAGATGATTGCTTTATATTGTTAAAGAACGTTTTGAGTCGCTTTAGCGACTCAAGGGATGCGAATAATACACCCTTTATTTTTCGAGTCAATACTTAGTTTTAAACTTTCTTTTGGAAGATTTAAAACCGAAGTTTTATTTAACTCTCTGAGTTGTTCGTGCCTCGCTATGCGTTGGCGTTTCCCGTCTCAGTGGGGTCGCATTATAGGGAGATCATATTTTTACGCAAGCACTTTTTTAAAGAAAAAGTAAAAAAAGATACTGTTCGGTTAGTATCTGAACTAAACACTCTAAAACTGATAGTTTTGTAACCAAACAGTGCGCTGTATGGTACAAAAATCACCTTGCTGATACACTCAAATACTAATAATCATGATCTAAAAGGTACTAACTATGGCAATTCGTTCTTATAAAGGTGCTACTCCTTCATTTAATTCGTCTGTTTATATTGATGAGTCATCGGTTTTGGTTGGTAACATTACTTTAGGTGATAATAGTAGTGTGTGGCCGTTAGTAGCTGCACGTGGTGATGTTAACTATATACGTATTGGTGAGCGTACAAATATACAAGATGGCAGTGTATTGCATTTATCTCGCGCAACTAAAAGCAATCCAGATGGTTATCCACTTATTATAGGTGACGATGTAACAGTTGGTCATAAGGTAATGCTGCACGGATGTGTATTAGGAAACCGTATACTTGTAGGTATGGGCGCTATTATTATGGATAACGTGGTTGTTGAAGATGATGTAATTATAGGTGGAGGATCTTTGGTACCACCAAATAAGCGTTTGGAGTCTGGTTACTTATATGTAGGGAGTCCGGCTAAGCAAGCCCGCCCTCTAACAGAGCAAGAACTTGCCTTTTTAAAAATATCTGCCGATAACTATGTATCACTTAAAGATGAATACTTAACTGAAATAGCTAACTTAAGTTAATAAGCTTACTTCAATTTGACCTGCCGAGTTATAGCTCTCTTCTTCGATGAGTTCCTCGGCACGTTCTTCGTAATCAAAACGATATTTTTCAAAATACTCTGTTGCATGGCTTTCGTCTGTTAATTTAAGTGTATTTACTTCTATTACACACTCCACCAGCATGCCACTAACTTGTGCAAAAAATACTAACTGATGATCGGGCTCTCTAAATTCCAGTCTATCTATAAATTGTATTGCCTGATTCATTTGAGCACCCCTTGTTTAAGCGCATCCACTACAGGAAGTATTTTTGGCATTTTATTACGCCAGACGTAATATGCTTGAGCAGCCTGACCAACTAACATTCCGCTACCATCTAAAAGCTTAGCGTTAATATTATGCTGTGCTACCCAATTCATAAAAATGGTATTTTGCAGTGAATAAAACATGTCATAAGCGACTTCACAGTTAGTTATGTGTTTTTCATCAAGAGCTGGAAGCTCATTATTCATACTGCTAGATGTAGAGTTTATAATTAGTGAGTAATCGCTTACTGGTAAATCATCAAAACCAAAGCCAGATACTGGTCCATATTGAGTAAACAGCTCTGCGAGTTCTTTGGCTTTTTGTGCTGTGCGATTAACTATTATTATTTCCTGAGGGTTATGTTCTAACAAAGGTAAAATAACCCCTCGAGCAGCACCGCCCGCACCTATGATTAAAATGCGTTTATTAGTTATGGCTACTTCATTAGCGAGTAAATCATTTACAAAGCCCACACCATCGGTGTTATCACCGAGTAATGTGCCATCATCTCGTTTTTTTAATGTATTAACAGCCCCTACAATTTTAGCTAATGGCGTAAGCTCATCAGCCATTGCATAGGCTTGCTCTTTAAATGGCATTGTAACGTTAGCACCAACACCACCTTGCTCAAAAAAAGACAATACTGTTTTTTCAAAGTTATCGATAGGTGCTAATATTGCGCGATAGTCGATTTGCTCACCCAGTGATACAGCAAATTGTTTATGTATCGCGGGGGATTTTGAATGTTTAATTGGATTTCCAAAAACCGCATATTTGTCCATTTTAAAGCAACCTCTTTGCAGCTATATACTGCCTATTAACGATGATAAGTAATATGATTAAACGACTTTTTTCTAAATCTAAGCCAGCTCCCGAGCAACAGACTCCTACTCCTGAAAAAACACCGTATGAAATAATAGGTGGAGAAAAAGGGGCGCGTGCTATCTCCAATCGATTCTACGACATAATGGAGTCAGATGAATACGCTAAACCGTTATATGATATGCATCCTCTGCCATTAGATCGAATTCGCCAAGTATTTTTTGAATTTTTATCTGGTTGGTTAGGCGGGCCAAACCTATTTACTGAAAAACATGGCCAGCCAATGCTACGTAAAAGGCATATGCCTTTTACTGTAGATAAAGCATTGCGCGATCAGTGGATGCACTGCATGAATAAAACGCTGGATATAGAAATAGACAATCCGTTGTTACGCGAAGGCTTAAAGCAATCATTCTCTCAACTAGCAACGCACATGATTAACCAGCATTAAATTTGTATTTAGCCACAATGCAAAAAGGCGCTAATTAGCGCCTTTTTGATTACTGTGTAATTGTTATAATTGCCATTCTCTGGCTATCAGCTCACTTGGTTGACTAGTTAGCCACTCTTGCGGGCGTAAGTAATACTGATATAGGTTAGCTTCTGGGCTACTTGGCTCTGGTTTATAGTTATATTCCCAGCGTGCAAGTGGTGGCATAGACATTAATATAGACTCAGTGCGCCCGCCACTTTGTAATCCAAATAAAGTGCCTCTATCCCATACTAAATTAAACTCTACATAACGTCCGCGACGATAAAGCTGAAAATCACGTTGTTGCTCTGTGTATTCATCATTTTTACGACGTTCAATAATAGGTAAATAGGCATCTAAAAATCCATTACCCACCGATTGCATAAACGCAAAACTCTTTTCAAAACCAAGTTCGTTTAAATCGTCAAAAAACAAACCGCCTACTCCGCGCGTCTCGTCTCTGTGCTTTAAATAAAAATACTCGTCGCACCATGTTTTATATTTTGGATAAACTTCACTACCAAATGGCGCACAAATGTCGTGAGCAACTTGATGCCAATGCAGTACGTCTTCTAATACTGGATAAAAAGGAGTGAGATCAAACCCGCCACCAAACCACCATATTGGCTCTTCGCCTTCTTTTTCGGCTATAAAAAAGCGCACATTGGCATGACTTGTTGGTACATGAGGGTTTTTAGGGTGAATAACTAACGACACACCACACGCATGAAAGCTGCGCCCTGCAAGCTCTGGCCTGTGTGCTGTTGCAGAGCCTGGCATTGAAGCGCCAAATACGTGTGAGTAATTAACTCCGCCTTGCTCTATTACAGTACCATTCGTGGTTACACGTGTGCGACCACCACCACCTTCTGCTCGCTGCCAGTTATCTTCTATAAATTTAGCACTGCCATCTGCAGCCTCCAAACCTTGGCAAATAGTGTCTTGCAAAGCCATAAAGTATGCTTTTACTTGATCTAATAATTCGCTTTGCATATTAACCTCTAAATATTTTTCCAGTCATGGCATCTTTTATTGTGCTTGGTTGAGTATTACCACCTAACGCCTCATCAACGTAAAAGCCAACTTGTTCTGCAAATTGCGCTTTAGCTTGCTCAATACTAATTACCGTTTCTTGACCGGTTAAGTTTGCACTGGTTGATACTAGTGGCTTACCAAACTCTTGGCACAAACGTTTTACTGTTGGATGGTTTGTTACTCTGACTGCAATGGTATCAAACTGCCCTGAGAGCCATTTAGGCGTGTTTTTAGATGCAGGCATAACCCATGTAATTGCAGCAGGCCAACTCGAAAAAATATCAGCTCGTTTATCCATTGGTATTTTTGCATCATCTACGTATTTTAATAATTGTCCGTAGTTATCAGCAATTAAAATAAGTCCTTTTTCAACCGGGCGCTGCTTAATAGCTAATAGTGCCTCAACGGCTTGTTGATTATCTGGATCACAACCTAAACCATATACAGCTTCTGTTGGGTATAAAATAACTTCGCCTTGCGTTAAGCATGTTATTGCAGTGGGCGTATTTGAAAGGTCTGACAAAGTAGTCTCCAGATATAATTAAACGTTATTCAGTTGGGGTCAGCTTATGCATGCAACTTTTTTGTGGGCATTGCAATAATGTGCCGTTTGCCATATTTCTCTCTATGACGATAGGCCAGTTACATTCAGGACACGGGTGTTCAACCGGTTTATTATTAAGTGTGTATTTACAACTTGGATAGCAATCACAAGAATAAAATACTTTACCAAATTTATTACTGCGCGCGACTAAATGACCTTTTTTGCATTTAGGGCAACTTGGCAAAGTGTCTTCGCTTTGTTTTTCTTCATTTTCGTTAGCAATGTAATGGCACTCTGGATATCCCGTACACCCAATAAACATACCGTAGCGCCCATTTTTAACCACCAGCGGTTTGCTGCACTGCGGGCATGCTGAATCTTCAAGAACTTTAATTTCGTTACTATCGTGATGTACCAACGGCCTAATAAAATCGCATTCGGGGTAACTTGCGCATCCTAAAAAAGGGCCTGATTTACTATTGCGGATCACTAACTCTGAACCACACTGTGGGCATATCTCGTATTCTTTTTCGAGGGCGTGCTTGTTCGCCGAGAAAAGCGAATGGTCGATTTTACTCATGGTGATCCTAATAGGTTAGTGAATTTTCGCCTAATATACCCAAACCACTTAAAGATACAAGCAATGCCGTGCTTATCCGTTTAAGTAATTTGAGTACAATTAAGATAATTATCTCTAATGAAGAAGTTCGCTGGGTTCATCAAAAATCAAATCTTCCATTTTCTCATATGCCTCTTCAGAGCCAGGAACATTAAACAAAATCATAAGTACAATCCATTTTAAATCTTCTAGGCTTATAGTTGGTTTATCGAGAGAGGCTAAACAGTCCATTACCATTTCACGTGTTACATTGTTAATTACGCCTATTTGCTCAATAAACATTAAAAAGCCACGACACTCAGCGCTGAGCCTTTGGCATTCACTATCGGTAAATATACGCACAGCATCTTTAGGGTTAGCAATAAGATAAGGAGACTCATCGCTGTGTTGTAAATCGGCGAGTTGCTCTAACCAATCAAGAGCTTTAAATATCTCAGGCTTATTAAAGCCCGCACGCAGTAGCTCATCGGTTAACTCATTTTGCTCTGCAAATATATCCGCTTCGCTATGAATGTAATTTTCAAAAAGATACAAAAGAATATCAAACATATTACCTTCCTGCGCTTAACTTGATGTAACCATCTAACACTCGCTCAATCTGATCGTCTAATTCTAAATCGAGCAACCTACTGAGTACTTTATCTATTGGCCACTGCGCACGACGCACAATGTCATCTACACTGGTTACTTCAAAGCCAATACTATTTAAAACCTCGCATTGAGAATTTGCCTGAATAGGCTGCTCTTTATTACATACATTATTGTCGTAAGTAAAACTCACCTCATCAAGAATGTCAGCCACGTTTTCTACCAGCTTAGCACCTTGCTTTATTAAAAAGTGACTTGCCTGCGCTAACGGGTTTTTAATAGAACCCGGTACTGCAAATACCTCTTTATTTTGTTCAAGCGCATAGCGTACTGTAATTAACGAACCACTTTTAATTTCAGCCTCAACAATAAGTACTCCTAACGATAACCCAGAAATAATACGATTACGGCGCGGAAAGTTGTGCGCATGAGCAGCTGTGCCTGGTAAAAACTCACTCACCAGCAAACCGCTTTCTAAAACTTGGTCTGTTAATAGTTTATGGCGTTTGGGATAGTAAATATCAACCCCAGTACCAAGCACCGCTATGGTTTTACCTGTACCAGCAAGAGAGCCTTTGTGTGCTGCACCATCTATTCCCCGTGCCATACCTGAGGTAACTGTAATACCCGCTAAAGTTAACTCGTATGCAAATTCTGATGCTATTTCAAGCCCGGTAGGTGTGGCATTACGACTCCCTACAATTGCAATCTGTGGAGTAGATAATAACGAGACATCTCCCCTACAAAATAGTAATAAAGGCGCACTGGCAATCTGTCGGAGATCTTCTGGATAAAGCGCATCAAAAATACAGACAACCGTAATGTTGTGCAGCGTAATTAATTGCTCATAATGACTGACTTGTTGCCAATTGGTATTGAGTAAATTACTCGCCTGATTAGCGGTTAATCCAAGCTGTAAAAGCTTGTCATGAGGTAAGTCGAATAACGACCCAAGGGAATAGTTTGTAGATAGTGCTAAAAGGGTTTTGATACCCAACCCTTTACACATATAAAAGGCAAGCCAGTGGGCTAGCTTGCCAGATGACTGATCCATGCTCTCTCCTAGAGCACCGACTCGCTACTTCTTAATGAATAACTGCAATATCTCCAATGCGAATTGGGTGCTGGTTTTTAGTTATTAATGCATAACTTATTTTGTCATACACTTTAAAGACAATTAGCTCGCCAACTTTTTCTTTAGGCATAGTCCACGTTGTGCTCTCTTCGTCAGACTCATCACCAAATAATTGGCTCACATCAGATAAAAGCTTCTCGTATTTACTAGAATCTTCTGGGTAACGAGGGCCACGAGGACCATCAATAACCGTTGGCGATTGACGTTCTAGATCTAATACATGACCCGCTTCTATGTTTTGTTCACTGCCTAAGTTTAGCACTACAACATCCATTGTGCTGAATTCTCTAACTTGTCGTGGGGAAGCAATAATATTCCCTGTTACGGGCTCATCAGAAGGACGGTGAATATTAAAGTACGCAGGAAGCATTTGACCTTCCATTGCCGGCATTAAAAAATCGCCTTGCTGAATTTCTCGTTTAACAGACTCAACACGTAATGACGAAGGCACACCATTGTGTTCATCACCCGCTCTAAACGCACGTGCGATACCCACGTAAGATGCACGCGTTGCTAACACTTCACCGGTTAAATCAGTGTAAGGATCACCTTTATGGTAAATGGCATATGCCTTATGTACTTGTAAGTCGCCTTTAACATATAAAATATGGCCTAACGTTTGTGTTTTAGTATTTTCGTTAGCACCTAAAATATAAGGTTTGCCTTTAATATCATCACTATTCATTGCTTGCTCGTAACTGATATACGGTTTGATCATTTCAAGCGGCAAAGTAGTAATAGCATTACGCCCTTTTGGTGTAATACGACCCTGAGGAGATAGCTTTCTATATCCTTTATTAATCACTAAACGTGGGTTTCCATCTGCATCGTATATCAGCGCTAATGCATCACCGGGGTAAATTAGGTGCGGGTTGTCAATTTGTGGATTCATTTGCCAAAGTTCAGGCCATAGCCAAGGCTCATCTAAATAGATGCCAGAAATATCCCAAAGTGTATCGCCTTTTTTTACAACATACTGTTTTGGTGCATCTTTTTTTATTTTAAGCACGTCAGCAATTGCGGGAAACGCAGCACTTAACGTAAGCATGATTGCAAGTAATGGAGATTTCATTGAGCTTCCTTGTATTGTTTTTTCATTATTATTGCCCAAAACCTGTTAAAGGTGAACGCGAATGGCTAAAATAAGAGCATACAATACCCTAAATTAAGCACAAGTGAAAAAGGTAACTATGGCTAGGTTAGAAGTTTTAAGATTTCCAGATGAACGTTTACGTACTATAGCAAAAGATGTTGCACAAGTTGACGACACAGTACGTCAAATTGTAAAAGACATGCTAGAGACAATGTACGATGAAAATGGCATTGGACTTGCGGCCACGCAAGTAGATATTCATCAACGAATCGTTGTTATTGATGTATCAGAAGAGCGCGACGAGCCACTGGTATTAATTAATCCACAAATCATTAAAAAAGACGGCTCTACCGTTAGCGAAGAAGGCTGTTTATCAGTACCTAACTCGTATGCAAAAGTAGACCGCGCTGAAACAGTAACAGTCGCTGCACTTAACGAAAACGGTGAAGAGTTTGTACTAGATGCAGATGAATTACTGGCTATTTGTATTCAACACGAACTAGATCACCTTCAAGGTAAGCTGTTCATTGATTACTTATCTCCATTAAAGCGCCAACGTATTCGTAAAAAGCTTGAAAAAGAAGCTAAATTTGCAGATTAGTAATAAGTACCTTAGGAAAACTCAGTGACTCAACCATTACGCATTATATTTGCCGGTACGCCGGACTTTGCAGCACGTCATTTACAAGCGCTGATACAAAGCGAACACCAAATAGTGGGTGTATATAGCCAGCCAGATCGCCCTGCAGGTCGTGGTAAAAAATTAAAAGCCAGTGAAGTGAAAGAGCTAGCGCTTGAGCACAACTTACCGGTTTTTCAGCCACAGTCATTAAAAAATGATGAAGCACTAGCAGAGCTAACAAGCTTAAATGCCGACATTATGATTGTTGTAGCGTATGGCTTAATCTTACCTAAAGCTATATTAGAAGCCCCACGTTTGGGTTGTTTAAATGTGCATGGCTCTATATTACCGCGCTGGCGCGGCGCTGCACCGATTCAACGCGCAATTTGGGCAGGTGATGAACAAACCGGCGTAACAATAATGCAAATGGATGAAGGGCTAGATACCGGCGATATGCTACATATAAGTCGCTGCCCTATTAGCACGACAGAAACTAGCGCTAGTTTATATACAAAGCTTGCTGAGCTAGGTCCAGACGCGTTAATTGAAACCATTAATAAATTAGCTAATGGCGAGATCACCCCTGAACCTCAAAATGATGAACTTGCTAACTACGCTAAAAAGCTTTCTAAAGAGGAAGCTAATATCGATTGGTCAATAAGTGCACTGCAAATTGAGCGAAACATTCGCTCTTTTAATCCATGGCCAGTGTGCTTTACCCAAATGGGTGGGCAAACAGTAAAAATTTATCAAGCGCAGGTTGTGCTGCAATCAGGTGATCCTGGGCAAATTTTATCAAGCGATAAGAATGGCGTAGTAGTGGCGTGTGGCGAACACGCTTTATGTATTACGCAATTACAGCCGCAAGGTAAAAAACCAATGGCAATTAACGACTTTTTAAATGGTCGTAGTGACTGGGTTACCCCTGGCACAATATTAGGCGAAAACAATGAGTAATGTTCCAAACGTACGAGCGCTGGCCGCTGAAACTTTATATAACGTAGTTGATAAAGGCGCATCGCTTAATCAAGAACTTCCATTTGCAAGCCAAGGCTTGCCGCCTAAAGATAAAGCGTTGCTACAGCAAATTTGTTATGGCGTTTTACGCTACTTACCGAGCCTTGAAAATTACTGCCAACACTTAGTAGAGCAGCCATTAAAAGGTAAACGTAGAATATTTCAGTTTTTATTATATGTAGGTATTTATCAACTGCAGCATATGCGCGTACCACCACATGCTGCAATTTCAGAAACTGTAAACGCACTGGCTCAACTACGCGCTTTAGGATTAAAAGGGCTGATAAACGCCATTTTACGTAGTTTTCAGCGCCAACAAGCAGAGCTTGAAGAAAAAGCGAAGCTTATTCCGGTATGTTTATACAACCATCCAAATTGGTTTATTAAACAGGTGCAAACAGCCTACCCAGATAGCTGGGAAGCACTACTTGAAGAAAACCAGCAACAAGCACCTATGTGGCTTCGTGTAAACCAAGCACAATTTAGCACGCAAGAATACAGCGAAATGCTTAGCGCTAACGATATTGAACACACCTTAAACCCTGACTTTATTGATGGGATTAAGCTTGCCAAACCACGTGATGTATTTTCGTTGCCTGAGTTTGATACAGGTGCATGTTCAGTACAAGATGCTGCAGCACAGTTGGCAGCCCGCTTTTTAGAACCTAAAGCAGATGACTATATTTTAGATGCCTGTGCAGCACCTGGCGGAAAAACGTGTCATATATTAGAGCTTGCTGATGCTGATGTACTTGCACTTGATAGCGACTCAACTCGCCTTGAACGCGTTAAGCAAAACTTAACGCGTATTGGCTTAGGTGCAGACCTACAATGTGGCGATGCCTCACAACCACATACTTGGTGGGACGAAAAATTATTTGATCGTATTTTGCTTGATGTGCCTTGTTCAGCCACAGGCGTAATTCGCCGTCACCCTGATATAAAATGGTTACGTCGCGCATCAGATATCGAAGACTTATCTAAGTTACAAAACGATATTCTTGATAGCATTTGGCCACTGTTAAAACCAGGTGGCACATTGGTATATGCTACGTGTTCGGTTCTTCCACAAGAAAACCAACAGCAAGTTGCTAAGTTTTTAGCTAATAACGATGATGTAGAACATATACCTCTACACGAAAATGATACCGTAACAACTCCAGGTTTGCAGTTACTGCCCGGTGAAAGTGATGGATTTTATTACGCTAAGCTAGTTAAAAAAGCCTAATAGCCGTACACTAAATAGTTAGCCATTTATGAAACATTAAATGGCTATTTTTTTAATTAAATTATGATCAATACCACGGGTAAATAATGAAAATAATTATACTCGGTGCCGGGCAAGTTGGTGCTACGCTTGCTGAAAACTTAGTTGGCGAACAAAACGAAATTACCGTTGTTGATATAGACGGTAACCGATTACGTGAACTTCAAGATAAGTACGACTTACAAGGGGTTATGGGCCACAGCGCGCATCCTGATGTTTTACGCCGTGCAGGCGCTGAAGATGCCGATATGATTATAGCAGTAACCAGTTCAGATGAAGTGAACATGGTTGCATGCCAAGTGGCGTACAGTATTTTTAAAACGCCCACTAAAATTGCCCGCATTCGCTCAGAGCAATATTTAAAATACCGCGAAAAACTATTTCAAAACGATGATTTACCAATCGATCATTACATTGCTCCCGAAGCACTGGTCACTAAGTATATTCGCCGTCTAATTGACTACCCTGGTGCTCTGCAAGTATTGCAGTTTGCCGATGGCATGCTCTCGTTAGTAGCCGTAAAAGCTTATTATGGGGGTTTATTAGTAGGTTATGCGTTATCTGCACTTAAAGAACATATTCCTAATGTAGAGACTCGTGTTGCCGCTATTTATCGTCAAGGTAAAGCAATAAAACCATTGGGTACCACCGTTATTGAAGCCGATGACGAAGTATTCTTTATTGCCGCTACAAAACATATACGCGCAGTAATGAACGAGCTACAAAAACTTGAGCGTTCGTACAAAAAAATTATGATAGCTGGTGGCGGTAACATTGGGGCAGGCCTTGCCCGCTCACTTGAAAAAAACCACACCGTTAAACTAATTGAACGCAGTAAAGAACGTGCCGAGCAACTCTCAGAAATGCTCGATAACACGGTCGTTTTTTGTGGTGACGCATCTGATCAAGAACTGCTCTCAGAAGAGCATATTGAACAAGTCGATGTATTTATTGCCGTAACCAACGACGATGAAGCAAACATTATGTCGGCCATGCTTGCAAAACGTATGGGCGCACAAAAAACCATGGTACTTATTCAACGTGGAGCTTACGTTGATTTGGTACAAGGCGGCGAAATAGATATTGCCATATCGCCACAACAAGCAACTATATCAGCGTTATTAACGCACGTACGCCGTGGTGATATTGTTAACGTGTATTCACTGCGTAAAGGCGCAGCAGAAGCCATTGAAGCGGTTGCTCATGGTGATGAAAACACATCTAAAGTGGTTGGTCGTGCGATTGCCGACATAAAACTTCCTGCAGGTACAACCATTGGGGCAATAGTACGTAATGACGATGTGTTGATAGCTCACGATGATACAATTATTATGTCGGGCGATCATGTCATCATGTTTTTAATCGACAAAAAACACATTACCGTTGTAGAAAAACTATTCCAAGTAAGTGCTATATTCCTTTAAATAGTTACTCTAATTAGTTAATTTAATACACAAAAAAGCCGCTGACTAAGGTTAACACCGATCAGTTAAGGTATTTTTGATCGGTTGACCGATCTTTTGGTTGCTTCACAATACCCTTATCATCTTTTGATTATGAGGGTATTTTTATGCTTAGTCATTGGTTACTTGAT
>NZ_JADYXK010000005.1:0-185392 GCF_015864275.1 Pseudoalteromonas sp. NZS11_1 | reverse complement strand
TTTGCTATGTCTAAACCAATTGTTGTAATCTTCATTTTGGTCTTCTCCCTTTGATTATTGTAACCACTTTAATCATGGCACATAGATGCCGTATAGGGAGGAGACCATTACATCAGGTTAACTATGTCGTCATGTATTTAGTTTAGTTATTTCGGGCTTGATTGGTTAGCGCAACCAGCGCTTTACGAACCTTTAACGGGCTGTTGCACTGGGTATTAAAGTTAATAAAGTAATTACGCTTTTGGCTTTGTATATAAAAACCAGTGGGTAATAGGCCGCTCATTATTGGGGTGTTATCAGCTACGCTGTAGTGCTGCATTAATATGAGCGACATAGCATCTTGATGGTCATCGTTCATGTGACTTATCATGCTTTGCTGCTGGTTTTCATCCCAGTTTTTTGCCTCGTATTGCCATTCGTTTTGCTCAAGCCAAAATATTTTGCCAAAACCGCCAATGTAACGCACACGAATTACGTCTAATTGCCATAATTGAAAGTCGTGCGCATTGCGATAGCTAGCAGCTTCGGGGTATAGGGTAATATAGTTATCAAGTAAAGTGTGTGCTTGCTCACTTGGCACAACAGAGCCATCACCTACGAGCGTTACGCGGCCGTACTCGTTTTGATCGCCACTGTCGGTGGCATCAAACACAGTTAGGCTCATACGAGAGTCGTGCTTTAGATTTTTAGTGTGCTGGGCTATATCGCTAATAAAAAAGTAAATACGGCCTTGTTCGTCGCACATATAGGGGGTTACTGAGCCAAACGGGTAGCCGCGTAAATTATTAGAAATAGTCGACATGACACCCGCATTGGTTTTGTAAACCAAGGTGCGTGCATCGTTTAATGCTTGCTCTCTCATAAAAACTCCTGACGTTGAGAAAAAACCATGGGTGCATCGTTATAAGGATGAGGGTTTACGTGCAGTTTCATGGCGTACATTTGTTGTAAGTTTTGTTCTGTTAATACGGTGTTTATAGGCCCACTTTGCAACACTTTTTTGCTGTGCAGTAAAATAGCATCAGTTGCATAAAGGCTGGCTAAATTTAGATCGTGTATTGCAATAATGGCGCTGTTTCCCTGCTCTACAAAGGTTTTAACGCAGCTGAGCAAAGCATGTTGGTGGCGCATATCAAGTGCTGATGTAGGCTCATCGAGCAGCATTAGTTTTGGCTCGGCCGATTGTGTAAAGGCATCGAGCTGCGCTAAAGTACGCGCCATATGAACACGTTGTTGCTCTCCGCCCGAAAGCGCACTTACGCGGCGATTTAAATACTGGTTTAAATCCATAATAGCGGCGTATTTATGTACTTTTTCGCTTTGCATTTTTAATGACTCTACATACGGGTAGCGGCCCATTGCAATAAGCTCAAATACATTAAAATCAAACCCTACGTGGTTAGCTTGCATCATAACTGCGCGCTGTGTTGCAAGGCGTTTTTTAGCGTGAGCAGCCAGCGGCTTAGCATTAAAAAGTACACTGCCTGTAAAGGAGTGCATACCTGCTAAGGTATGCAGCAAGGTAGATTTACCTGCGCCATTTTCACCAAGTAGTGCTACAAGTTGCCCTTGTTTAGCGCTGCCATTAATAGCGTTTAAAATGCTATGATTATCAAAGCCAACGCTTAGATTGTTAAACGTGATCATGACCAACCTCGCTTATTTTTCACTATTAAATAAATAAACAATGGCGCACCCAATAACGCAGTAATAATGCCAATGGGTAGCTCTGATGGCATGATCACAATACGTGCTAGCCAGTCAGAAAGTAGCAATACCACTACGCCAATTAGCATACAAAGCGGCAGCATATTACGTAAATGCGGCCCCACCATTAAGCGGGCAATATGCGGGACTACCAAGCCAACAAACCCTATTAAACCGGTAAGCGCTACAACCGCACCTACCCCTAATGCAACGAGTATAATGACATATAATTTAAGTTTATTAGTGTCTACTCCTAGGTACTGAGCTTGTGACTCGCCAATAAGGAGTAAGTTCATGGGTTTTTTTAACCGCCACAGGCCAATTAGGCTGATAAACAGTAACGGCGCAGCTTGAATAATCGTGCTCCAGCTTGCTCCGCCTAATGAGCCCATGGTCCAATAATTTATTAATCGTAGTGCGCTATCGTCGGCAAAAAAACTCAGTAGCCCAATAACAGCGAATGCTAACGCGTTAATAGCGACTCCTACCAATATAAGTGTGGTGATATTAATTTGCCCCTGCTGCTTGGCAATAAAATATACCAACGAGGTAACACCAAGCGCCCCTAAAAACGACGCATAAGGTAAATACAACTGAGCGTTTAAATTAAACTGCGCGCTAAGTGCAATAAACGCCACTGCAACCATTGCCGCACCTGCACTAATGCCAATAATAGATGGGTCGGCCAACGGGTTACGGCACAGCGCTTGCGTTGCCGCGCCTGTTTGGGCAAGCACCAACCCTACAAGCACTGCAAGCACAAAGCGTGGCAAACGTATTTGCATAACCACATTTATTTGCAGCGCATCAAACTGATTAAAGTACTCGGGCGCAAGCCAAGCAATGGCTAAACGCCAATCCCATCCTGCAGGGCCGTACCCAATACTTAGTAACGCCAAAGCAAAAATACAAACAGAGGCTAATAGCATCCATTTATGAGTTTGGCTAAGTGTTATAGGCACAAAGCGGCTCAATGCTAGGGTGTTCATAAGCGGGTTTTATACTCGTTAAGCTCATTAATTGCTGTGGCAATACGTGGCGACATACCAAGCGAAAGCAGGCTATCCATAACAAGTAAGTTACAGCTTTGCGCAGCTTTTAATAAGTGTAGGTTCGGTTGCTTACAAAAAGCCTGCTTGCCGCCAATGCTTTGTACAATATGCTTTGGCGCAACTAAAAAGTCAGGCTGGTTTACAGCAAGTACTTCGGTATTAATTACTTTAAAGCCTGAATGTGTAGCTGCTATATTAGTAATCCCCGCATAGCTAAATAATAAATTAGGGACGGTTTCTTGCCCTGCAGCGACAAGCCCGCGCTCATTAGCTGAGAGTAAAAATAGCGCGCTGTGTGTCTGCGCTTTGGCTTTTTCAGGTAATGAGTCTGTAATGTGCGTAATAAGTGATTGCGCTTTTTGCTTGGCGTTTAAATCGGTACCAAGGCGTTTAATTAGCTCAAGTAGCTCATTAACTGAGATGGGCTTTTTATAATGAATTAGTTTAACCCCAGTTGCCTCAATTTGTTTAAGTGCTTGGCTTCGCCCTGCTCCTTCAAGCGCTAACAAGGTGGTTGGGCGCATAGAAAGTACGCCTTCTGCCGCTAAATCGCGGTAATAACCCACTTGTGGTAATTGCGTAGCTTGCTGCGGGTACATACTAGATTGATCAACCGCTACAAGGGTACTTTGTTTGCCCAGCGCATAAATTATTTCTGTAAGGGTACCGCCAGCACTAATAACGCGCTCCTGTGCAAGTACAGGTTGAGTGACTAAAGCAAACAATATAAATAGGTATTTCATTACAAACTCCGGCTTTTATTTTTCGGCTATTATAACCAGTTAAATCTAAATGAAAATGATTATCATAATTAATTGATCTTAATTTGACTTAGTTGTAACATCCTCGCCATAAATAATAACTATTATCATTTGGAGTTAAAGTGAACCCCTCTACATTTAAATTTACTGCTATAGCAACCTTATTACTCGGATCGGGCACTGCATTTGCCGAAAACATAATTGACGATCATATTGTTGTGAGTGGCTCGCGCTTTGAACAAAAGCTTAAAGATGTAACAGGCTCAGTAACGGTTATTACCGAGCAAGATATAGAGCGCCAGCTAGCTGTAGATTTACAAACCATGTTTAAATACGATTCAAGCATTGCAACCACAGGCAGTGGTGCAGGCGCGCAAACACTTACTGTACGTGGTGTTGGTGGTAACCGTGTTGTATTTATAAAAGATGGCCGACGCACCAACGATGGTTATGCAGGCGGAGGGGGCTATTTAGTTGGCCGCAATTACTTTGATGTAGCAGGCGTAAAACAAGTAGAAGTAGCCAAAGGTGCTGCATCGTCTTTATATGGCTCTGACGCACTCGGTGGCATTGTGGTTATAACCACTAAAGATCCAAGCGATTATTTAAAAGATAACAGCAGCTATGTAAAAATGGCACTGGGGTATCAAGGTCAAAGTAACCAAATTGCTGCTGATATTACCGGTGCAAAAGACTTAGGCGACTTTGCAGTAAGCGCAGTTTATAGCCATCGCGACAGCGAAGAAGTACAAAATTACGACGAAAACTTACCCGGTTATGATGCAAAGTCGGACGCTTTAATAGTTAAATTTGAGCAACAGCTTGATGAAAAACGCACACTTAAATACACCCTTGATTATTTTAATCAAACGACTGAGCAAGTAATAACCCCCGCGGTTCAAGAAACCGATGAAGACGACACGAGTTGGTCACTGGCGCTAGATTACCATTCAGAGGTAGCTACAGCTGCGTTTGATAAATGGTACGGGCAAGTGTCTTATAGTAGTTACGAGCAGCAAAGTGACGCAATTAGTGGCGCAAGCACCTACACCGATTATAACGATTATCGCTTTGAGCAAAATATTTTAGGTTTAAAAGCGGTATTTAATAAAGGATTTAACGCAGAGAGTGCCGATCACGAAGTGGTATATGGGGTAGACGTCGACTTATACGACACCACTCGGCCACGTTTAAAAACGCGTGTTTTAGTTGATGGCACCGTTGATTTTACAGACCAAAAACAAAAAGCGTTTCCGGGGGCTGACACCTCTTTAATTGGCGCTTATGTGCAAGACAGTATTTCGTTTAAAAACAGCGCATGGTCGGTTATTGCAGGCGTGCGATATGATTACTACACCCTAGAAGCTAAAAGTGATGAGCTATATGCCGATGCGCAGCTTGATGATATTACCGAATCTGCTTTTTCGCCTAAGCTAGGTGTTATATATCAAGTGGATGATAACTTATCGTGGTATGGGCAATACGTACGAGGCTTTAAAATACCACCACACGACCAAGCCTATCAAAGCCACTGCGTTGAACCGTTTTATCAAATACTACCAAATGCCGATTTAGACCCAGAAAGCAGCGACTCATTTGAGCTTGGGCTTAGGTACGCAAGCAGCGATATTAGCGTAAATTTAAGTGCTTTTTATGCAGCATTCGATGATTTTATTGAAACCGCCGTAGTAGGTGTTGAGCCAACGTACATTCCTGGCGTAAACAAAACTCTGTATCAGTATCAAAATATTAGCGAAACACAAATAAGCGGTGTAGAAGCCGGAATTGCCGTGTATGTTGCTGAAAATATTCTGCTTGAGGCAAATGTGGCCTACGTTGATGGTGAAAACAAAGAAACTGATCAGCCACTTACCAGCATTAGCCCGTTAAATGGCTCAATATTGTTAAGTACAGAGCTGGGTAATATTAACTGGACCGCTGCGTTGCGTTTAGCTAAATCGCAATCGGATGTAGTACTTGATGCAAACGATGATAAAACTACGCAAGGGCATGGCTACGGCGTTGTTGATTTATACGCAAACTACGAATGGCAAGCGTGGCAGCTAAATGTAGGGATACTTAACTTGTTCGATAAAGAATATGTACCTTTTGAGTTGATTGCAGGTCAATCGCAAAGTGCTGATTTTAGCCAATACACCCAACCTGGGCGTAACTTTTCAGCAAGGGTTAGCTATCAGTTTTAATTAGGGCTAAACAAATGGCAATAAACGCTGCATGGGTATGCAGCGTTTGCCTGCCACATATTTACTCAAGTCAAATTACTTAATGGTGAGTATATTCAGGTAAAGGGTTTTTAAATAGCTGGGGCGTTTTTAAAACATGCCGTTAGTTTACTTGCAAGCGTTGTATTTATTGCGCTGTCGCACTCTAATTCCCCGTTGTACTTCCCCCTAGTAAGCGGCACTAAGCTTAACGAGTCATAGCTTGGTTTACTTTGTATTTTATGAATTACCAAGCCTTGTTGCTGCGTTAGTTTTACTAATGAAAATGCATTTTTTGTGTTTTATTTGTCGTTAGCTTTTCAACATATAACGGATTTTAAAAGGTTAGTTTGGTAGTAAAACTGCTTTGGGATTAGCGTATTTACCAAATTTTGTTATTGACGATTTAGGGTTTACTAAACTAACTGTAAAGGGGGTTAACAGTCACTATAGCAAAGGCATAGCAATGATTTACAAGCCATCAAAAGCAGATGGCTGGCTCAATAAACTCATGCACTCTGTGTAAAGTATTTATCAATTTAAGGTAATACAGAGTATTACTTAGTTAAGCTGTGGTTAGCTAATATCGGCCACTACGCATCGGTTACGACCATGCTCTTTAGCATGGTATAGCGCCTTATCGGCACATTTATATACTTGGGCAATATCAGTACTATGCTCAGGCCAGGTTGCAATACCTATAGAAATAGTGATTGTTCCTATGGTGTTTATTTCTGTCGATTCTACTGTTTTACGTAAACGCTCTGCTATTTTATAGGCACTTTGGCTGTTTTCATTTGGTAGCACAAGAACAAATTCTTCACCGCCGATTCTTGATACTATGTCGTCTCTTCTTGATAGTTTTTTAATTATATTTGTTAGCGAAACTAAAGTTTCGTCGCCTTTATCATGTCCAAAAGTATCGTTAACACGTTTAAAAAAGTCGATATCAATTTCTAATATAGCGAATGGGGTTTGCTTTAGCATAAGCTGGTTAAGTAGGCCGTTTAAGCTTCTTCTGTTGTGCGTATCTGTTAAGGGATCTGTTTGTGAGTCATGGCGTAGCACACCTATTTGTGCTTGTAATAAAGTAACCTCTCTTAACATCGCTAACTTCAGTTTTTGACTTTCAAAATACCACGACTTCACGCTTTTAAGTTTTTCTAAGCTTTTTGGATCATCGAGTGTATTTGCGTTATCGGCTAATCGCTTTAGCGGCCTTGCTATAAAATGTGCAAATAAACCAATAAAAATAAATGTGACTAATGCCATAGGTATTGTTTGTTCAATGACTTCAATAGTTAATGTATCTAGCGAAGAGAGCGTTGATTCTAATGGTCTTTGCGCCACTATTCCCCATTTAGATAAAGTAATGGGTGCGTAGCCTGCGAGCATCGGCTTATTTAAGCTATTAATAACCGTTGAAGTGCCTATTTCGCCACCTATAACAGCGTCAATCACAGCATTGTTAGCAATAACGTTGCCGATTCTGGCAGGTTCTGGGTGATATAAAATGCGCTTATTTGAGCTAACAACATAAAGGTACGAACCACCTTTGTAGTAATGTTGTTCTAAAAGCTCATTTAAAATATTTTTCTCTTTTAAATAAAGAGAGCCCCCAATATAACCTAAATACTTATCTTCAGAATCAAATAGCGGGTGCGATATAAAAACAATTAAATTATCAGCTGCCGATAAATAAGGCTCACTAATTAATGGGCGTTTTTCTTTTAGTGCTTCTATTGCTCCTGGAGACTGTATTTGTTGGCCTATTAAACTTTCAAAGTGAGGCGACGTCGCTGCAACTACACCATGTAAATTAATCACAACAGAGTTAAAGCTATCCGTTTGATGATTTAAACGAATGGCTTCATCGTTTAATAATTTGGAGTTATTTGGTGATTGCTCAATAATTTTAGCTGAGTATTCAAGCTGCTGAAGCGCAGACTTTAAAAAGTTATCAGTTGCGGAGGCTAATTTTTGTGCATAGGCTAAATTACTTTTTAGCGTATATGATGTTAACTGCTCTTTTTGAACCTGATAGGTAGAATAAAAACTCCCTACCAATGTGCTCAGTGCTGCAGAGAATGCGAGTAGCAATATAAGAAATCTTAAATTTAAAGCGGGTAGTAATTTATATAGCAAAGCTGCATTCCAAAGCACTAAAATTCAGCGCGTATTATACGAAGTTAAGTATTATACCCGTTTAAGTGTTTTTAATTAAGTTGGTTTGTTTAATTTAGCGACTATGCGTTAGGGTATGGCGTGATAAATAATATATTCCAGCATTGCCATTTTTTATCCTCCAGAAAGTAATAAAAAAACCATTAGCTTCAAATGAAACTAATGGCTTTTATTTATAGTACGTATTTAATCTTACGAATTATTTTTTCTACGACGTGCGAACAACAATGGTGTAAGCAAGGCCATTAACCAACCAAATGAACCACTTGAGCTCTTATTAATAATAGACGTTGATGCAACAGCTGTATCTGTATTACCTTTGCTATCACTAACTTCTAATTGGAACGAGATAGTTTCATCGCTTGATACCTTAGGTGCATTAAATTTAACTTCAGAAGCCGAAGATAAAATAATAGTAACAGGTGTACCAGATAACTGAGTCCACGTATAAGTTAGTTCGTCATTATTTGCATCTGTTGATCCAGAACCATCAAATATAACAACATCACCTTCAGTTGTACTTGAAGTACCTGTAATTACAGCAACAGGTGCAGCTTCATTAACACCAAAGCTATAAGTAGATGAAACAGTACTATCGCCAATCGTATTTGTAAGTGTTAGCTCTTTTTCAGTTCCTACTTCTCTAGGAATTAAATCAAAACCTACAGATAGTAACTCAGTTGATTCGCCAGCCTTACGAGTAATAGTCCACTCAGCAATATTTCCGCTTACAACACCATCATTAGTTACATTGGCAATTTCTTGACCTTCGGTAACCATTGCTTTTAATGTATAAACTTTATCTGCATTGGTAAAGTTTGGCTCTATATCAAAACTTACAGATTGCGCTTTACCTGCGATCATTTCTTGATTGCCAGCAGCTAACTCAGTAGATACAGTTTCAGTTACTTCATCATTAGCAAACGATACTGTTAATGGGATTTGAACTTCTGTAGAACCATCACCTGATTTCAATGACAGTAATGAGCTACTACCGCTGTTATCAGACCATGCAACTGTTAGGTCAAACGAACCATTGCTTTCTTCAACGGCAGCACTAACAGTGTCACTTTTAGATTCGTCATTTGTTAAGATTGATACTGCACTAATTACAACTTCATCTGTTGCACCTGGTGCTGAGGCAGTGTAACCGTCTGCTACAATGTAATAAGTATCAGCTGGTAAATTAAGGAATGTTAATGACTCGTTTGAGTTAGGACCAGCACTGCTACCAATGTTATTAAACTCGCTATCTAAAACTCGTAAATCAATGTCCGGCGCTGTTGCTGATGAAGTACTAAATACTACATTCGGTACAACTTCATCAAAAGTAAGTACTACAAAGTCTAAACCACCATCTTCAACAAATACTGTTTGTGGTTCAACTAAGTTAGAGCTTTTATCAAATACACCAACTTCAATATTATTCAAACTTTTAGACATTAAATCAGTGAATGTATAAGTACCGCTTGAGCGAGATGCCGCTATTGATAATGCTTCTGGTAAATTACTTTCAGCTACTTGCACTAAAATAGGCAAATGAGCATCTGGTAAACCGGCTGAAGTTAGTTCAAGGCTACCAAAGTTCCATACATCTGCAGCAGATGCGCTTACATCAGCAGTTACAGTTACGGTTTGTGTTTCGCCTGCTTCAATATCAAAGCTAGTTGGTGAAACAGTTAATGACATATTATTAGATGTTGATACTGGAGTTGCAGTCCAGTTCGCATCTTTAGTTGCTGTAAATGTACGAGTCCAAGTACATGTATCAATACACTGTGTATTTGTCATTGAAGGAATGTTAAGTGATAAAGGAACGCCACCCGTTGCAGGGTTTGCCTTCATGTAGTTACCAAACGTTTCATCCATGATAAGACCCGTATTAGTCGCTAAATTAACGCGAATACTACCTGAGCCCATATCAAATACGTCAGCTGGTGTTGAACCGTCTTCTTTACGCACATCGGTTGTAGCCGTCATCATTAATGCTGAACGAATGTTATCTGGTGTCCATGTTGGATGTGCAGATTTTAATACTGCACCAGCACCCGAAGTATGAGGCGCTGACATTGATGTACCTTGTAAGAAGGCAAAGTCACCAGGAGAAGGGGCTGTTACATCATTACCAAAATCTTGGTCATTGTAAGCCGCGTAAATTGATACACCTGGCGCTGTAACAGAAGGAGTCATAATATCAGCAGTAGTGCTGTTAGGACCACGAGATGAGAAGTCAGCCATATCATCAGCTTGACCAACAACCAAAGTGATTGCAGGGTCGATAGAAATTGTCATACCTGAAGTAGAAGCTAATGCATCTAATAAATCTTTACCTGAGTTTTCAGATATAGCTACAGAAGGAATAGTTGTACCTTCTAAGCCTGACATAGTAAGACGTGTATCACCATCTGTATTATTGTAAATAATAACGGCTTCAGCGCCTGCAGCAGTTGCATTAGCAACTTTATCTGAGAATGCACATGCACCACGACTAATTACAGCAACAGCATCTTTAAATGAATCAGCAGCAAAAGCACTACAGCCTTCAAAATTATTTGCATCAACAGATAAAGACGTAATAGGAGGAGCCGTTACAATTTCAGTAAATATAGGACCTGTGCCGTTTGAATATGCAAACGCTTCATCGTTAAATGTAACAAAGCTATCTAATGATCTACCATGCGTTGAAGCACCAACAACAGTATACCAAGGTGCATTTTTTGATGTTGTGTACGCTTCTGGACCATCGTTACCAGCAGATACTGCGGCAAAAATACCCGCTTCTTGTGCTGCTAAGAAACCAAGTTCAGTAGAACTTGCCCAAGGGTTACCACCACCACTAATTGAATAGTTTAAAACATCAACGCCATCAGCAACCGCATCATCTAAAGCGGCAACAATAGCTGCACTAGGGCAACCTGTATATTTATCATCGGTATTACCAGGGCTACAAATTTGGTAAGCAACAATATTGGCATGCGGTGCTACACCTGATATTTGTTCAAACGAAAATGTATCATTAACTATACCATCACTTTCTAATACACCAGTTTCTAGTGCAATTAACGGTACATTTTTTAAAATATTACCGCCTGCTGTACTTGCTGTGTGTGAGCCGTGACCGCCGTAATCTTCACCATTTTTAGCTGGCGGTGTAGTACCAAAAACTTCTACATCGTCATAGTTATCAGTAACACTTGCATACGAGCGTACGCCAATTAATTTGTCGTTACATAGTTCAACAAAGTCACCTGCACAATCACCTACGTAATTACCAGCACCCCAAGGGTTAGTATGGTCGTAACCATCACCGCCAATGTCAGCGAATGAGTCGTGATCTGTATTTACACCACTATCAATTACACCAATAATAACGCCTTCACCCATATTCGTGGCTGAATTACCTTCGCCTTGCCATACTTGGGTGGCACCAATATGAATAGGACCGGTGTCAGTATCCATTGTTTCCATACGTTCACGTTCAATATAATCAACGCCATCTAAAGCAGCTAACTTTACAGCTTGCTCTTGAGTTAAGCGCATAGCAACACCGTTGAATGCATTTTTGTATTGATATACAACGTTTGCTTGTTTACCTAATGAAAGGCGCGCTTTAGAAAGGAAACTTTGTTGTTTATCTTCAAGGTAGTTGGTGTATTGAACCGCGTCAGTAGATTTAACATCTAAACGTAATTCATTACGTACCTGTTGC
This sequence comes from Pseudoalteromonas sp. NZS11_1, assembly GCF_015864275.1. NCBI lineage: Bacteria > Pseudomonadati > Pseudomonadota > Gammaproteobacteria > Alteromonadales > Pseudoalteromonadaceae > Pseudoalteromonas > Pseudoalteromonas sp. NZS11_1. Next base: position 173,757 of record NZ_JADYXK010000005.1, on the reverse strand, counting down.
GAGCTCATTTTGCTATTAGCTAATTTTGAAAAGAGTTCTTTTTTTGCTATTTTAGGGCTTGTAGCAGCAAAACCAACAACGCTGCCATCATAGGTCGCTAACGGTAGATCTGCTAGGCGAACAATATAAGTATATTCACCAGATGCTAAATCAGGCTCAACAACGATTTTTTTTACTGCTTTAGCTACACGAGTAGCTGAAGTAGATGATGTTTTAGTTTTGTCGACTGCTGACTTTGCAAGTGCTATTTGTTGATGAACACTGCTTCCGCCGGCTGCTGAACTTAACGAAACGGTTAATAGAGCTGCTGAAACAGCTAATGCTACTTGGGTCTTCACTGAACACTCCTTGCGCTTTTGTACGCATGTAATTATTATTTTTGGTAATTTATTTAAAAAATTTAAGTGAATTTAAATTAAAATAAATAAGGTTGCTTTGAAAGATAACACATGTCATTGGAATGTAAATATGGTGTGCTTTAGCTTTGGTTGTAGTTTATGAATACTGTAATTTTAAAAGTAAAAAAGTAGGTGCTTAAATAGACTAATAAAACATACAATGATCAAAGAGAGCAATTTACAAAGGGAGGTTAGTGTCTGATTTGTAAGGGTTTTATATTTATTTTGTTCCAAATACGCCAATGAACAAGCTTAAATAAACCGTTAACTAAATTTCATTAATTGCAAAAACAAAGGTTTACATTCGTTTACATGATGTATATTTGAATACGTTATTTTATTTGAGAGGAAACATACTGGCTTGGCTTTTATTGAAATTCTATCTATAAAAAATGCATATTTTATCACCCTGCCATCATTGAACTTAGAGTTTGTCCACCTTATATAGTTACAGTTTGCTTAATCCTGAGGTACTCTTGCAAGCTATGCCTAGTGTCAACAGGCCTAAATTAAGCTGCTACTTTTAATCTGTATAGAGGTAAATGAAAGCAACTGTGTTGCATGCAAAAAACGTAAAAAATACGAAGCTAGGGCATGTTTCCCTTTATATTTTGTTATTGTCTATTTATAGCGAATAATTACACTGCATAAGCCTCACCTTGTCAAAAAACCAAACACACAGCAGTAAATTCAACCTCAAAAGATAAGCTCGACCTAACAATATATATTTTATTTACATGCCAACTATAACGCTCATATGCAATTAAGTTACTAATAAATACAAACCTTAAGCACCTATTAAATTAGTAAAAACACTTAGCTTAACTACTTTGCAGTTGCACTGAAAAGTAGTTAAGCTGCATACATTTATCTACTTTTTAGCCTTGGAGTGTGTTTTGCTAAATAAGTGTATTGTACCGTCTATCGTTTTTTTATCTGGGTGTTTAATGCCATTACAATCCTCGCTTGCTAAACCCGTGCTTTCTCTTGAACAACAACTTGGGCAAAAGTTAATACTCGACTTTCGCTACTTTTGCCAGCAAGGAGCAAGTAATAAATGCCGAACTCCAATGACCGAGTTACCTAATGAGCTTGCTACCGCTATTGCTAAATACGATATTGGTGGAGTTATTTTATTTTCTGAAAATACCCAATCAATAGAACAAACCATTACGCTTAATAGCCAATTGCAAACAGCTGCAAGTAAATCCAGTAGTAAGCTGCCGCTATTTATATCAATAGATCAAGAAGGCGGACGTGTAGCACGGTTACCACGCGATGTTGCTACATCATTTACCGGTAATATGTCGATTGGCGCAACCTACAAAAAACACGGTACGAGCTTTGCGACAAAAACAGCAACTGTTATAGCTAAAGAGCTAAATTCGCTGGGTATCAATGTAAACTACGCGCCTACGGTTGATGTAAACATGAACCCCGATAACCCTGTTATTAATGTACGCTCGTTTGGTGAAAACCCAGCATTAGTGAGTAAGTTGGGCGCCGCACAGGTAGCAGGATTTGAGAACAACGGTGTTATTACCTCGTTAAAGCACTTCCCGGGCCACGGCGATACAAACGTAGATAGCCATACAGGTTTGCCTAAAGTAAACCATGCAAAAGAAGTTATTTACGAGCAAGACCTAGCACCGTTTAAACACATTATCGCCAAGCAAAACCCAGGCATGATAATGACGGCGCATATTCAATACCCTGCCCTCGATAGTACGACGTTTGTAAGCGTTAATGGCAAAACGATGATAAAACCGGCAACAATGTCGCGCGCAATCATTACTGATATTTTACGTGGTGAGCTTAATTACCAAGGTGTTGTAGTAACTGATGCGCTTGATATGGCTGGCATTAGTAACTTCTTTACACCAACTCAAGCGGTAATAAATACGTTTGCGGCTGGGGCTGACATTGCCCTAATGCCCGTTGAAATTAGAACACCGGATGATTTAAACAAGCTCGATGACCTTATTAAAGAGCTTGTTGCAGCGGTTAAATCAAACCAACTTGATGAGCAAGAAATAGCACAATCTGCGATGCGTATAATTACGCTTAAAAATAAATTTAGATTAAGCACTAATTTTGACCCTATTACCGCGCTCATAAATGCAAAGCAAACAATCGGCAGTGCAGCACATCGCGAAATAGAAGCGCAGCTTGCTGTAGAGGCAATAACGCAGGTTAAAAATAATAACAGTACTTTGCCGCTTAATTTAAAAGCAGGAAGTAATGTTCATATTATTATGCCCGACACGCGTAAATGTATGGCAATGCAGCAAGCGATTGAAGCTATCAGCCAGCAAAAACTAAACTATAGCTGTAGCAGCCTACAAGGGTTTAACCATGCACAAGCTAAAACACAAATACACGCTGCTGATGTAGTTATAGCCGGCAATGCAACGCCTAATCAAAGTGCGGTAGAAATTGGCGGTATGGATGATTTAAAAGACGATCCTAATTTTGCACTTAATAATGCAGAGCAACCAAAAGCACTTGAGTCATTATTAAATATGGCAAAAGAGGAAAACAAAAGCACTGTTTTTATAAGCCTAAGAGCGCCTTACGACATTGCTAAATTTGGCAATTATGCAAATGCTGTACTTGCATCTTACGCATATAATATTGATGTAGATAAAAACGATATTGTATCTGGCCCTGCTTTTACCGCACTTGCAAAAGTGTTACTAGGAGAAGCACCGGCTAACGGCGTATTACCTGTCACAATAAAACCGCAAAAGGCGCACTAATATGAAACTCAATTGTGATTTAGGCGAAAGCTTTGGCGCGTGGAAAATGGGGCTAGACGATGACGTTATGCCACATATTGATATGGCTAATATTGCGTGTGGGTTCCATGCAGGCGATGCCGATGTAATGGCAAGCACGCTCACTCTTGCCAAACAACATAACGTACAAATTGGTGCTCACCCAAGCTACCCAGATAAGCAAGGCTTTGGTAGGCGCTCAATGGTACTTAGCGAAAAAGAGCTTACAAATTGCCTGCATTATCAAATAGCCGCTATTGAGGGCATGGCAAAAGTACAAGGTTTAACACTTAGCTATGTTAAACCGCATGGCGCACTTTATAACGACATGATGGCTGATGAGCAAATATTACAAACCGTTATAAATGCAATTGCTAGCTACCCAATAGATTTGAAACTAATGGTCTTAGCGACTAAAAATGCCAATAAGCACATTCAAATAGCTAAAGGCTCAGGAGTTGATCTAATACTCGAGGCATTTGCCGACAGGCAGTACACCGACGACGGGCATTTAGTGTCACGAACACTTGAGGGTAGCGTTCACAACAAAGCTGCATTACTAAAACAAGTAACTCAGCTTTTATCCGATGGCAGCGTGACAACACGAACTGGAAAAAAACTAACGCTCAACGCCGATAGCTTATGCGTACATGGCGACAATGCTGATGGCATAGCGCTTATAAAAGATATAAAAGCCCTTTGTAACTCAGCTAACTAAACTTTTACACAACTTCAAATAGAAGCTGTAAACCCCCTTTACAGCTTTAACTCATAGAGTTAAATAAGAGCTTCATCGCATCCTACTGTTAATTTAATAATCCCTAACATATAACTACTTAGCAAATTAAAAAAGTAACAACAGGGATTAAAATGAAAAAGCTTTTAACACTTAGCCTCATTTTAGGCTGTAGCAATTTAGCCTACGCTGAAACAAATACACTACAACTGCAAGACGTGTTTAATTTAGAATATGCCAATCAAATAGATATAACCGAAGACGGTAAAACTGTTTATTTTGTGCGTAACCGCATGGATATAAAAACAGATCGCAAAGTTGGTAATATTTGGTCTGTTGATTACAAAACCAAACAAATGCAACCGCTAACCTCTGGCGTGCATATGGATTATTCGCCAGTCCTCTCTCCTGATGGTCAACGCCTTGCGTTTATATCAACTCGCGATGGCAGCAGCCAAATATATATAAAATGGCTTAAAACAGGTGCTATGGCAAAAATTAGTAACTTAACGAGTAGTCCACGTTCGATTACATGGAGCCCTGATTCTAACCAATTAATATTTAGCATGTTTGTTCCAAGCGCTAATTCAGCGCCAGTGAGCTTACCAGGCAAACCAAAAGGCGCAACCTGGGCAGAACCCGCTAAATTTATTGATGATGTTTATTATCGTTCAGATGGTGGCGGTTACACACAAAAAGGTTTTAGCCAATTATTTTCCATAGATGCTAACGGTGGTAATGCCAAACAACTCACTCATGATGAATTTGATAACGCAGGCGATGTAAGTTTTAGTAACGATGGTAAGTCGCTTTATTTTTCTGCAAACAGGCACACAAACAACCAGCTAAAACCCACAAACAGTGAAATCTATCAACTCGAGTTAGCCACACAAAATATAACTAAAGTTACTGACCGAAACGGACCTGACGAGCAGCCTAAAGTATCGCCCGATGGTCGTTACTTAGCGTACACAGGTTACGATGATAAACGCACTAACTACGAAAACGCTCAGCTTTATATTCGTGATTTAAAAACAGGTAACACAACTAGCTTAACGCCAGATTTTGATCGTAGTGTAGGTCAAATAAAATGGAGTGCAAACTCAAAAGGCATATACTTTAGCTATGCAGATAAAGGTCAAACCGCCCTCGCCTATCAACCACGCAGCGGCAAGCGTAAAATAATAACAACTCAAATTGGCAGTGTTGCCTTTGGTCGCCCTTATTCTGGTGGTGACTTTGATGTAAGCGAAGATGGCGAAGTAGCCTTTACCCTTGCCGATACTCAGCGCCCTGCTGATATAGCAACAATTAAACGCGGTAAAGCGCAGCGCTTAACTACGCTTAATAAAGATGCACTAGGTAGTAAACAACTCGCTAAAGTGGAAGAAATTTGGATTAAATCAAGTCACGATGAGTTACCTATTCAAGGATGGATTGCTTACCCACCAGAATTTGACAGCAGCAAAAAATATCCGCTAATACTAGAAATACATGGCGGTCCAGTAGCTAATTACGGTCCACACTTTAGCGCTGAAATTCAGCTGTTTGCAGCCAAAGGAAATGTGGTTTTATACATGAACCCACGTGGCAGTGATTCATACGGTAAAGAGTTTGCACAAACTATTCATCATAATTATCCAAGTAACGATTTTGATGACTTAATGACTGGCGTTGATGCGCTAATAGCGAAAGGCTTTATTGACGAGTCTAAATTGTTTGTAACCGGTGGTTCTGGCGGTGGTGTATTAACAGCTTGGATTGTAGGTCATACCGATCGCTTTGCTGCGGCTGTAGTTGCTAAGCCTGTTATTAATTGGATCAGCTTTGTACTAACTGCCGATTTTTACCCGTTTTTTGCTGATTACTGGTTTCCGGGTAAACCGTGGGATCACATCGAGCATTACATGAAGCGCTCGCCTATTAGTTATGTTGGAAACGTTAAAACTCCTACTATGTTGCTCACTGGCGAATCTGACTACCGTACACCAATATCAGAAACTGAGCAGTTTTATCAGGCATTAAAACTACAAGGCGTTGATACTGCAATGGTGCGCATTCCTAATGCATCGCATGGTATTACAGCTCGCCCATCAAACTTAATGACTAAAGTAGCTTATATTCAATGGTGGTTTGATAAACACACTAAATAAACTCTGGGTAATAAATTTATAGCTCAAATAAAAGCCACTTCAAATAAGTGGCTTTTGTATTTACCGCCTTAGTATTCAAACTGTAAACCCCCTTTACACTTCTGTGACAGTTAAATATCGGACTTAGCTAAAACTTCAGTTAGTAAAATTTCGGTTTATAGCATTTTTTGTAACTTGAGTTGGTAAAAAATCGGTTTGAGTCACTGTTTATAGCCTATCAGTTAGTAAAATTTTGTTTTATAGCACAGAGAAGTTAGTAAAAAATCGGTTTATAAATTCGCTAAGTTTGCCTATTAAAGCAAAAATCAGTCACTTACCTGCCTTTTAAAGTTGTTGTAAACGCTTTTTACAGCAAAATCACCCCAAATATGCCGTTTTATGAAAGGTTAGTTAAACTCTGATCTGTAAATTCACTCAGGTAGTTAAATAGTGATCCAACATGATTTGGCAAGGGCGTGTTGAACTTTGGTGGGTTAATTTGCAGCAGTATGTTTGGTTTTTAGGCAAGGCGGAGCTTATGTAGTGTGGTTATTCCCCATGAATAGGCGATAACGTAGCATAAATACCAAACATGCGCTGCCCTTTGGGTTCTTTCTAGGGGCGATAAACTCTTTGTTGCTCGGTTTTTACTTAGCCCACTAGGTTACAAACCTCGCGCCGCGATTTAATCGCCCCTAGATTGAACAAATTTCAATCCACAAAGATCAACACGCCCTAGTTAAAGTCAGATCTGTAATTATGCTTCAATGTTCTAACTTTACTTAAAGCAATAAAAAAGGGCCTATTGGCCCTTGAGTAACACTATCTAGTTAGAAATTAAAACTGGTTCATGGTGTTGTCTTCACCACCGGCTTTTAGCGCGTTATCACCAGAGAAGTATTCTTTGTGTGTATCGCCCATGTTAGACCCTGCTAGGTCTTGGTGCTTAACAGAAGCTTGCTCACGGCGAATTTCTTGGCGTTGTACATCACGTACATAAGCCAGCATACCCATATCGCCAAAATAACCTTCAGACAAAATATCAGTGCTCAACGCAGCTGTATGGTACGTAGGCAGAGTAATTAAGTGATGGAAAATACCTGCTTCACGTGCGCCATCGCGCTGGAAGTTTTGCACTAGTAAATCGGCTGCTTGCGCAAGTTCTGTTGCATCCATTTCTGGTGCCATAAGGCCTTTATTGTCGCCAAGGCTTGGGTAAGCACTAAGGTCACGGCCTGCTTCTTCCCACTCTTGATATACTTGCTCACGAAACTTAAGCGTCCAGTTAAACGAAGGCGAGTTGTTGTATACCAGTTTTGCATTTGGCACGTGTTCTTTTACACGATTTACCAGTTCTGCAATTTGTTTAACATGTGGTTTTTCTGTTTCAATCCACAGTAAATCGGCGCCCGACTGCAAGCTAGTAATGCAATCTAATACTACGCGGTCTTTTTCAGTGCCTTCGCGGAACTGATATAAACCGTTATCTAGGCGAGTTGGTTTACATAACTGGCCATTAATTTTCATTGCCGTGTCGCCTTCATTTAAGTCATCAACACCGTTAATTGGCGTCGTTTCTAAAAATGCATTGTATTGGCTTGCTAAGTCACCTGGTGTTTGCGACACAGGTACTTTTTGAGTAAGGCTTGCACCTAATGAATCTGTACGTGCCACAATAATACCGTTATCAATACCAAGTTCTAAAAAGGCGTAACGTACTGCGTTAATCTTTGCTAAAAAGTCTTCGTGTGGAACGGTAACTTTACCCGCTTGGTGACCACATTGTTTGGCGTCAGATACTTGGTTTTCTATTTGAATGGCACACGCACCGGCTTCAATCATTTTTTTAGCCAGTAAGTAAGTTGCTTCTTCGTTACCAAAACCTGCGTCAATATCAGCAATAATTGGCACAACATGAGTTTCAAAGTTGTCTATTTTATCAATAACAGCTTGAACATCGCCGCCATTCGCTTTTGCTGCATCTAGGTCGTTAAACAAGTGGTCTAGTTCACGTGCATCAGCTTGCTTTAAAAATGTGTAAATTTCTTCAATTAATGCAGGTACCGATGTTTTTTCGTGCATGCTTTGATCTGGCAGCGGACCAAATGCAGAGCGAAGTGCTGCAACCATCCAGCCACTTAAGTATACATAGCTGCGTTTAGTTGTTTTTTGATGGCGCTTAATAGCCATCATCATTTGTTGGGCAGTAAAGCCATGCCAACACCCTAAAGATTGGGTGTACAGGCTTGTGTCGGCGTCATATGCAGCCATATCTTCACGCATAACGTCTGCTGTGTATTGCGCAATTTCAATCCCTGTACGAAAACGGTTTTGTAAACGCATACGGCTTGCGTATTCAGGGTTAATAGCTTTCCATGCGCTGCCTTGTGATTGGCAAAGAGTAGAGAGTGTGTCTGTTTCGCGTTGATATGTTGTCATAATAAAATCCTTCGAACGAGTGTGTAAATTATTTTAATGTTGTGAGAGTGGCTAGGAGTGTGTTCCGTAGCGCTTAATTCAACATTAGGCTCCTTTTCTAGATTTAGTAAATTTATAGTTGTTATTGTGGCTATACATTTTGTGAATGGCTAAAAAGCACTCAACATTGCCTTTTTGAGTTATTGTTGCCTTAACGCACAAGCACACAACAACATCGCGACCGTTTAAGGAAGGCAATTATGTCCCACACTCTCACACATTCAGGACTCAGCGTAGACACACAACTCGCTGATTTTGTTAAAAATCAATTACTACCAGGCACTCACTTAAGTGAGCATCAATTTTGGCAAAGCTTTGCACATATAGTTCAAACACTTACCCCTACAAATAAGGCACTGCTTGAAAAGCGAGAATTGCTTCAACAGCAAATAGATGACTACCATCTTGCTAATAAAACGTGGGATAGCGTTAAGTACCATGCCTTTTTGCAAGATATTGGCTATTTAGTTAAAGAGCCTACCAACTTTGAAATTGAAACCCAAAATGTAGAACCCGAAGTAGCCCTTACAGCAGGCCCTCAGTTGGTTGTGCCTGTCAGTAACGCACGCTTTGCACTTAATGCCGCTAACGCACGTTGGGGTTCGTTATACGACGCTTTATACGGTACAGATGTGTTAAGCGAAGACGATGGAGCCGAAAAAGGCAATACCTACAATCCTGTTCGTGGTTTTAAGGTAATGGCCTACGCTCGCCAGTTTTTAGATAAAGCATTGCCGCTCACTAATGGCTCGCATATAGAAAGCACTAATTATTCAGTAGTAGATGGCGCACTTTTAATTACGTTACGTGATAGCTCTCAAACCACATTAGCTAACCCATCTCAGCTTATTGGCTATCAAGGAGAAGCACAAAACCCAACTGTAGTGTTATTAAAAAACAATGATTTACACATAGAGCTACATATCGATCACCACCACATTATTGGCCAAGCAGATAAAGCAGGCTTAAAAGATGTAGTGTTAGAGGCCGCTCTTACAACCATTATGGATTGTGAAGATTCTGTAGCTGCGGTAGATGCAGAAGATAAAGTACAAGTTTATAAAAATTGGCTTGGTTTGATGCAAGGTAACTTAGTTGAATCGTTTAAAAAAGGCGATAAAACTGTAGAGCGCACTCTGCAAAGTGATAAAACATACACCGCACTTGATGGTGGCACCGTTACTTTAAAAGGCCGTAGCATGATGTTTGTTAGAAACGTTGGCCATTTAATGACGAATCCTGCGATTACCGATGTGTACAATCAACCGGTATTTGAAGGCATTATGGATGCGATGTTTACTGCCACCGCTGCCCTGCACGACCTAAATAAAAAAACAGGTATTAAAAATACCAGCGCGCAAAGTATTAATATAGTAAAACCAAAAATGCATGGCCCTGAAGAGGTAGCGTTTACTAACACTTTATTTAGCTTAGTAGAGGAAGCGCTAAGCTTACCTAAAAACACGCTTAAAATGGGTATTATGGATGAAGAACGCCGTACTTCTGTAAACCTAAAAGCCTGTATTTATGCAGCCAAAGAGCGTGTTGTATTTATAAATACTGGATTTTTAGACCGAACAGGCGATGAAATTCATACCTCTATGCAAGCGGGTGTTGTGCTTCCAAAAGCACAGATTAAGCAGCAACCATGGATACAAGCTTATGAGGATCGCAACGTCGATATTGGCCTTGCTTGTGGCTTAAGTCATAAAGCACAAATAGGTAAAGGCATGTGGCCAATGCCAGATAAAATGGCATTAATGATGGAGCAAAAACAAGCTCACCCTAAATCAGGCGCTAATACAGCATGGGTGCCCTCCCCTACTGCGGCTACCCTGCATGCAATGCATTATCACGATGTAAACGTATTTACTGAGCAGCAAAGTATTGCTAAACGTACTATTGCTAGCCTTAATGACCTGCTTACACCGCCGCTAATGGCAGACCCTAAAAGGCTTTCAAAAGAAGATATTCAAAGCGAGCTTGAAAACAACGCACAAGGCATTTTAGGTTACGTTGTACGTTGGATTGATCAAGGCGTTGGCTGCTCAAAAGTACCCGACATTAACCATATCGGGCTAATGGAAGACAGAGCAACACTGCGTATTTCAAGCCAGCATATGGCTAATTGGTTGCTAAATGGCGTGTGTTCACAGGCGCAAATAAAATCAACAATGGCTAAAATGGCCAAAGTAGTTGATGGTCAAAACGAGCACGACACTGCGTATACACCCATGGCAATAAACGAAGAAACCCTTAATAACAGCATTGCGTTTCAAGCTGCACTTGCACTGGTTTTGGAGGGGGTAACACAACCTAGTGGTTACACTGAACCACTACTACATAGCTACCGTATAAAGTATAAGTCACAAAAGTCGAATACGCTTTAACCGCTTAAGCAAAGTTAAAATTAAGTACTAATACCAGCTTTTAAGCTGGTTTTTTATCGCCTAAAATTAGAATAACAGCACTTTTAAGGCATTTTAAAGGTATATAGATAATACACATGAATATCTAACATTTATTCAAACGTAAAAAAGCGTGTTTTGCATACACAAAACACGCTTTTTAAATCTTTTAGCTAATTAAATCTAATTTTTTACAATAGCATTGTGATAAATGTTTTGTACATCGTCACAATCTTCAAGCATATTTATAAACTTATCAAAGTTAGCAATAACTTCTTCGTCTTCAATTTCAATATTAACTTGAGGAATAAACGTAATTTCGTCTACTTCAAAGTTAATGCCTTCAAATGCGTCTTCAAGGGCTGTTTTAGCTTTAAAGTATTCTGTTGGTGGTGCAAATACCGATATTTTACCGTCCTCGGCTTCAACATCGCTAACATCAACATCAGCCATCATTAATGCTTCTAATACTATTTCGTCGTCATCACCCGCAAAGCCAAGTACCGCATAATGATCAAACATATGTGCTACGCAGCCAGGAGTACCAATTTTTGAGTCTGTTTTAGTAAACGGTAAGCGTACATCTTTAATTGTACGGTTCGGATTGTCAGTTAAACAGTCAACTATAACCATGCAATTACCAGGACCATAGCCTTCGTAACGGGCAACAGAGTAATCTTCCCCTGCGCCACCGGCTGCTTTTTCAATTGCTTTATCGATAACGTGCGCGGGTACTTGGTCTTTTTTAGCTTTTTCGATTAGACGGCGTAGTGTTTGATTTACTTCGGGATCGGGATCGCCACTTTTTGCTGCAACGTAAATCTCTTTACCATACTTTGAGTTTACTTTTGTTTTTGCATTGGCTGTTTTGATCATAGAACTTTGACGAACTACAAATGCTCTGCCCATTTTGTGCCCCTAATGAATACGTTACGTTTTGCGGTATTTTACCAATTCAAAACGTATTGGGCTAGGAACAAACGTTATTTTGTAATTTAAATAACGTAGCACTTATTCTTAAATAAATTTAATAGTACGCTATTTAACATAACTCTATTTTTTCAGAATAACTCTCAACTAATGTCACTAATTCAACAAAGTCATGTAAAACGTAATCTGCCTGATCGGCATAAGCAGGCGTTGACTCTGGAGCGTATAAACACGCGCGCATATTTGCATTGTGCGCAGCTTGAATGTCGTAAAGGTAATCGCCTACATAAAGTAAATTTCTGGCGTTAATGTTCCAAAGTGTAGCAATGGCATTTAAAGCGCTGGGATCTGGCTTTGCTGGGGCATCGCTTCGCGTTAAAACTGTGCTGATAGGGAGTGGATTATTTTGTAATTTAATTGCCGCTGCTTTATCAAAATTGCGAGTAACAATCGCCATCGGAATATTTTTAGACTTTAAAGCATGAATAGCTTCACTCACACCAGGTAATATACTGGCATGTTGTGCATCTATTAATTCGTGTTGGTGAACTATATTCATTGCCTCTTCACGCATATACGGTGAGGGCAACTGAGCAATGTAATCAAGTAAGTCTTGCTCGCAAGGGCAACCTATTTGGGCCTTTATTAATGCAAAATCTAATTCTGATGAAACCAATGTTCCATCTAAATCAAAAATCACTCCAAAAATAGCCTCAACCTGAGTAGTCATATCATTCCCTGAATTTAGTTATTACTAAATGAAATTTAAACATAAAATTCTCTACTGCTTATGCCCTAGGCCGGTAAATACAAAGGGATAAATGAAACTAACTATATTTAAATATTAATACGCACCATTATCAATCTATTGATAACAAGGTAATTTAAGTGCTTGATATATCATGCGCAAAAAAAGGTAAATATACAAATTGAACTCACAAATTTTACGTAAATTTACAAATAACAGATCAAACATGAACGCAGTTTAAACGTATGAAGAAAACGCGCACATAAACAACTGCTGTGCGCGTCGGTTGGGGAAGTTTTAAATATTAATTTTGCTCAAAGCGGGCTTCGAGCCAAGTATCATCTTGAGCAAAGTTTAAAGTTTTAATCTTACCTTTGCCCTCAACGTTTACCATATTTACCTGAGATGGCCATAAATCACGAAGTGCGCCATTACTCATTTTAATTCCTTCAATGTTTTCAGGAATTGGTGCTTCTTGGTAAACCCAAAAAAACTTACCATCAACTTGTGCCCCTACAAAGCTAAGTGGTAAAGGTTCGCCACTTAACGTTTGTAGAGCAACATGCGATTCAACATACTTAGCAAAACGTTGTTGGTCGGCTTTATTACTAATAATATCAATTTTGCCTTTAAACAATGTTCCTACGGCGTGTTCGGTATCATGTAAATAAAAGCGATGCATTAATTCAACATTATGCGTTCGTTTATTAAAAAGCACGGTTGTAACTGACGACTTTAGTTGATGCGCCATACTTGGCGCAGCAACTAAAAGGCAAACAATAATAAGCAAAAAGCGCATTATTGCTGCTCCTCACCGTCATCCTTTTCGTCTTTCTTCTCATCAGTTTTAAGCTCAGTTTTAATATCTTGCATGATATCGCGACTTACTTTAGCTTTACTCTTTTCCTTTTTAAACACTTCAATACGTGAAGGAATAATACGACGAGGGTAGTTATTATTTTCAACATCTACGTCAGCTGTTTCCCAGCCTGGATCGACAGTAACTGATACAAGCGGTTTGTTTTTATCGGTAACAATCAGCTTTTGAACGTTTTTATAATTACGACGCCAAATTTCAGCAGGAATATAGCGCTCTTCTTTAGTGCCATCTTCATATGTTAGCTCTAATAAAATAGGCATTACCAAACCACCAAGGTTTGAAAATTCCATAACGTAATAGTTTTTATCTTCTTCTAAAGCACGCTTAAGCGTTTTACGCTCCCACGGCTCTAAGCCTTTTAAAAACTTATTGTACGAGTTACGTTCTTTATTGGTTACAGTAAAACGGTCGTTTTCGTCATAAAAATCGGTAACATCAGAGTTTTTCTCAACCCATGTTTTTTTACCTTGTGCGCGGTTACGCTCAACAAATAATGAAGTAGGTTTGTCTGCTTCAATATCACGTAAACGGCTGTAATCAATATCAGGGTTTTTAGTGTCTAAACGTAGTTGATATACTTTATCTAAAGAGATATCTACATGGTCTGTGGTGTAAAACCAGCCACGCCAAAACCAATCTAAATCAACACCAGAGGCTTCTTCCATTGTACGGAAAAAATCAGCTGGAGTAGGGCGCTTGTATTTCCAGCGCTGAGCATACTCTTTAAATGCAAAGTCGAATAAGTCACGACCTAAAATTACTTCACGTAAAATATTAAGGGCTGCTGCAGGTTTAGTATAAGCATTAGGACCTAAGCGTAATACACTGTCTGACTGAGTCATAACAGGTACTTGGTTTTCAGACTTCATGTAGCTCACTATATCGCGAGGCTCAACACCCCAAGGAATAGTAGGATCCCATTCACGACCAGCAACGCCATCTAAAAAGCTATTTAAGCCTTCATCCATCCACGTCCATTGGCGCTCATCTGAGTTAACAATCATTGGAAAGTAAATATGACCCACTTCATGAATAACTACGCCAAGTAAAAAGCGCTTTTCAGCTTGAGAATAAGTACGTGTACCATCATCTTGTAACTTAGTACGCGGGCCGTTAAAGGTAATCATTGGGTATTCCATACCGCCAACAGGGCCATTTACCGATTGCGCAGTTGGGTATGGGTAGTCAAAAGAATACTTAGAGTACACTTCCATTGTGTGTACTACCGCTTCAGTTGAGTACTTCTCCCATAAGTCACCACCTTCTTTAGGGAAGAACGACATTGCCATAACTAAAGGCTGAACGTCACCACCTTGTTGATAGCCTTTTGCATCCCACATAAACTTACGAGACGACGCCCAGGCAAAGTCACGTACGTTTTGCGCTTTAAAGTGCCACGTTTTAGTTTTGTCGGTGCCTTCTTTTTCGTTTTCTAGCGCTTCTTCTGCGTTAACAATAAACACAGGACGCTTAGATGTTTCGGCTTGCTTTAAACGTTTGCGCTGAGTACTTGTAAGTACTTTGCTCGCGTTATCAAGTTTACCTGTTGCCGATACAATGTGATCTGCCGGAACAGTAATCTCAACATCGTAATCACCAAACTCAAGCGTAAACTCACCAGAGCCTAGAAACGGCTTGTTTGTCCATGCTTCGTAATCGGTATAAGCGGCTAAACGAGGAAACCACTGAGCAATTAAGAATATGTCGTTGCCGTCTTCTTCAAAGTGCTCGTAACCAGAACGTGCACCCACTGCATCTTCTTCAACAATGTTGAAGGCAAAGTTCATGCTAAATTCGACTTCTTTACCTGGTTTTAATGGCTCGTTTAAATCGATGCGCATTAAGGTATCAACTACAGTTACGCGTAGCTCTTTACCATCGTCATCTTTTACGCCACTGATTGTATAACCCAGTTCGTTGTCGCTCATAAATTGCTGACGACGTAATTCACCTAAACTTAATTTAGCGGGCTTTTGAGCTGGTAGGCTTTCTAAAGTGCTTTTAAATGTTTTAGTTGTTTCGGCAATAGAGTCACTTTTAAAAATATTTTGATCTAACTGTAACCATAAATATTTAAGCGTATGTGGTGAGTTATTTTTATATTCAATGCTTTGGCTACCGGTAATGCGGTGCTTTTTTTCATCTAGCTTCACATCAATATCGTAATTTACACGTTGCTGCCAGTATTTTTCACCTGGTTCGCCAGCGGCACTACGATAAACATTGGGTGTAGGAAGTGCTTCGTCTAATTGACGAAATTTATCAACAAAAGAACCTTTTGTTTGCTCAACCGAAGACGCCATAGCTGCACTCGATATTGCGAATGGCAATACAAAAGCACTTAGCGTAAGACCTATTTTTTTCATTGTTAGTCCTAATATAATTTTGTGAGCGTACTTTGACAAATATACCAGTTAGCTTCAATAAATTAGCGACCAAGTACCGTATTTTTAGGGTGATGTTCACTTAGTTTTTTAGATTGAAAAATACAATTATTTTGTAACAAAATACGAACAGATAAAAACTGTAAAGGGGGTTTACAAAATTGGGTTTTAATAATGGTTTTGATCAGTTAAATACAAAGTCCCAGAACTTAAAAAAATATCATTCATTTTATATATTGCTAAAAAAGTATTGCTTTGGCATTACCAGGTAAACCATTAATCCTACGTATAAGTATTACTAATTCGCAACAAGTAAAATGGCCTAAAAGCCTTTTCTACTGAACAAAAACACAGTGAAACGAGTAAATAATTGGCTTAAATATTGCCGAGCTTCATTAATATTCGCTATTTGTACGATAAATGACAAATAGTGTAATTTTAGGTTGATCTTTAGTGCTGTTTATATTTAAAATCGCCAACCTTTTTATTTGAGGCAAATAAATTCGTCACATTTATCCTCAAATTAATATCGATTACTAGCAAGAAATGCGGTGGGCTTATGGATTTTTACATCCTAAAAAAACAACAAGAACTAATTGCGATTCCAGCAAGTGAGAATAACTGTAAGCAGTATCTCGATTCGGGTTATTTTTATATCGATAAAGTAGCAGCGTGCAACGAAACTAATGCACTAAAGGCGCTACACGCAAAACAAACTAAAACGTTAAAAATTCCATTATTAATGGCACTTTTAGCATTACCGGTTGTTTTTTCAGCTTGGTACAGTTTAACCTAACGTAATGCATGCCTTAGGCTTGCATCTTTAACAGCCTTGGGTATATTGGCGCTCTTACGGTTTTATTAAGAGCGCGACATGAAAGTCCTCCACACCTCAGATTGGCACCTTGGCCAACAATTTTACGAACACGATCGCCATGTTGAACATCAAGCTTTTTTTACATGGTTATTAGCCACTCTTGTTGAACAACAAATAGACTTACTTTTAGTTGCTGGCGACATTTATCATACAGCGACTCCAAGTGCTAGCGCTGAAAATCAGCTTTATCAATTTATTAAAGACGCCAAAAAAGCATGCCCACTATTACACGTAGTGATTATTGCGGGTAACCACGACTCTGCAAATCGTATTTTGGCAGCTCAGCCATTACTTGCACAGTTTGATACTCACGTAGTAGGGCGCTTTGATGTCGCAACACCCGATGAAACTGTTATTACCATAAATACCAATGGTAAACGCGCTGTAATCGTCGCTATGCCATTTTTACGCGCAAGTGATGTAAGTTTACTTAGCCAAACCGAAAACGGTCCTAGTTATGCTCAAGGCGTTTCAAAAGCTTACGAACTTGCACTAGAGCAAGCTACTAATATAAACGAGCAAAACTCACCATTAATAGTTATGGGGCATTTACACGCAAAGGGCGGGGACATCTCAAGTGATTCTGAGCGTAACTTAGTAATAGGTGGTGAAGAATCTATTTCAGCCAATGTATTTGGTAAACAAGCCAACTACGTTGCCCTTGGGCACTTACACAAAGCGCAACAAGTCGCTAAAAGTGATGTTATTCGCTACAGCGGCACACCTATCCCTATGTCGTTTTCAGAACGTAACTACACGCACCAAGTAAATGTTGTTGAGTTTATTATTGATGAAAAACAACATATTAGTACAACTGTAAACCCCCTTTACATTCCGCGCTCTGCCGATGTAATTATTTTACCAAAAGGGGTGTGTGTACCATTAAGCGAACTATGCGAGCAAATTAAAGCGCTCGACACTGCACAAAATACAATAGCGCCTTATTTACGTGTAAAGCTTAAATCAAGCGATACCGACACAACATTCAGAGAACAAATAGAACAAGCACTTGAAGGTAAGCATATTAAATTTTGTGGTATTGAACGTGTACGTGAGCAATCAGCGCAGAATGACGACAACACCGTATTTGAAGATTTAAGCGAAGTTGAAATGCTCAATCCACTAAACCTATTAGAACAAGCGTTCGCAAACGATAAAGACATGGCAGGGCAAAGCGTACCCGATGAGCTAAAAGCACTTTTAAGTGATGTGATAAACGAGCTTACGGAGCAAGAACAACTATGAAAATAACCGCAGTTCGTATTCATAATTTAGCCTCAATAGTTGACGCTGAAATAGATTTTACTAAAGCCCCATTAAAAGATGCAGGATTGTTTGCGATAACAGGCGATACTGGCGCTGGTAAAAGTACCTTTTTAGATGCCATTTGTTTAGCCCTTTATACAAAAACAGCGAGGCTGCGCGGTGATAAAGGTAACTTAATTGAGTTTAACGGCGACAGCATTAAGCTTAATGATGCGCGAAACTTGCTACGCAGAGGTACATGGGAAGGCTACGCCGAGGTCGACTTTTTAGGACAAGATAAACAGCTTTATCGTGCGCGCTATACAATTGCACGAACCCATAAAAAAGTAACAGGCAAACTTAAAGTAGCAGAGCACACTTTAGTAACCCTGCCAGACGAAACCCTTATAGCTGACAAAAGCCACACAATAAAAGAAGTCGAGAGTAAAATAGGGCTTAACTTTGAGCAGTTCTCCCGTGCCGTACTTTTAGCACAACATGAGTTTGCTGCGTTTTTAAAAGCCACTGGCGATGAGCGAGCGCAACTTTTAGAATGCTTAACAGGTACCGATAAATTTAGCCGTATTGGCGTGCGTATTTTTGAACGTCATAAAGAGCAAGTAGCAAAGCTTGAAGCGCTTAAAGCAGGCCTTCAAAGCTATACTTTGCTAGCACCAGAAGAACTTGAGCTACAACAAACCAAGTTAACCGATTTAAAAGCGCAAACCGAACACACTAAAAAAGAGCTATCCAAAACCGAAAAAGCACTTAACTGGTATCAGCAAGCTACAGTACTTGAGCAAAACTTACTGCAAGCACAGCAAACCCAGCAACAAGCAAGCTCAGCGCTTGAAAGTATTACCTCACAAAGCGAGCAGGCAAAACAAGCCAAGCAGGCGCTTGAAATAAAAGATAACCGCAGCCGTTTTAATTTGTTAACCGATCAAAATACGGCTTTGGATCAGCAAATAACATCGCTTAAAAGTGTTGATCATTTAGCGGTAATTAACGAGCGTAATACCGCGCTTACTAAGCATACCGAGCTGCTTAATAACGCCAATGAGCAAAAACAAAATGCAGCGCCCGTTATAACTAAAGCGCGAGAGCTCGACAGCAATATTGCCTTGCAAACTCAAGCTGTAAAAGGTACTGAGTCGCAAATAACCAAAGAGCAATCTCAGTTTGATGAGTTCACACAGCAGCTTAAACAAAGCAATAGCGAGCTTGAACTCGCTAATACCGAATCAACTAAAAGCCAGCAATGGCTTAATGAGCATGCACAGCTGCATGTTTTAGCAAAAGACTGGAGCTACTATCAGCAAAGCTTTAATACCTACTTAAATGCACAGCAGCAATTAACCGCAAACCTTGCACAAAGCCAAACTCTTAATAGCGAGCTTGCAAGTCAGAGCGATCTTTTAAATGCGCAAAATAATAAAGTGCAGCAGTGCGAGGTGGCACTTAGTGGTGAGCAATCAACTTTACAGGCATTAAATACTCAGCTTAATGAATTTAATGCAGAGCACTGTGACGCGCAGCTAAAAAGTATTGATTACTTAAAAGAGCAGCGAGAGCGCTACGGGCAATTTAACGCAGAACTAAAACAAAGCACTCAACGCCAACAAGTACTTAATCAGCAGTTAAATGAAAGCCAGCAAGCCCATGCTTTACTTAATCAGCATTTAATAACCAGCGAGCAAGCGCTTAAAGGTAGCGAGTACGCACTCAACCAAGCGCGCTTAAGAGCCAGCGAAAACGTAGAACATTTACGCACAGAGCTTCGCCCTAATGAGCCTTGTTTAGTGTGCGGTGCAACTGAGCACCCGTATGCGGTAAATCAAAATCAGCAATTAAATAACTTAATTACTGATTTTGAAAATGCTTTTAATATAGCTAAAAAGCAATTTGACCATGCACAAAGCGAGCTGCATAAGCACCAAACTCAACATGCCGTATTAACTGCTGAACACGGACAACTTGAGCAAATAATAAAAACAGCAAAAGCCAAACAGTTCGACATTAAAAATACCATGCAAGGCGCACGCACAGAGCTTAACGACTTAACGCCTGATCAGCTTGAAGTAACTTATAAGCAGTTAACGGAGCAAAAAGCGCAATACTTTGAGCAACAAAAACGTCAACGTACACTGCAAACTAAAGTAAATGAGCTACTTGCAGCACTTAAAGCAGAGCAGCAAGTACAGCAGCAACTTAGTAATAAACACCTTGAGCTTACACATCAGCAAAACCAAATAACGAGTAAGCATAGCGAACTAAGTGCGCAAATTAACGAGCTCGGTACAACGCTTAATAGCCAATTTGAAAACAGTGATTTTTGGCAGCAACTACAAACCAATGCGCTTGAGCTTACCCAGTTGCACGAGCAAGTTACGCAGTATCAGCAAACTCAAATGCAACTTGAGCAAAGCCAAAAACGTCAAGACACAGCTAATGAGAAAATAAAGCAGCTCACACCGCTTATAAGTAACAACGAGCAGTCGTTAAAAGCACTTAATGAAGAGCTTGTAAAAGCTAAAAATTTACTAAGCACTGTACAAAGTGAGCGCTTAGCTTTATTTAATAATGAGCAAATAAGTGCAGACGACTACCAAGCAAAACTTACAAGTGTGCAAGAGCAACTGCAATCGCAGGTTCAAGCGAGTCAAAAAGCATATGACGACGCTATAAAACAACGAGATGAGCACGCCATAACGCTTAAAAATGTAGAGCAACGCTTGCTTGAAAGCAGCCAAGAGCTAGCAACGCTTGAGGCACGTTATAACCAGTGGTTTACTGACTTTAAAGCGCAATATAGCAATGCAACGCACGAACAGGTCAAAATTTTACTAACGCTTAGTAGCGAGACTATTAAAGCGCATTTAACTCAGCACGAGCAGTTAACTCAAGCCCTAACAGATGCAAACGCCGCATTAAAACAGCAGCAACTTACGCTTGAAAAACACAACAGTAGCGATAAACCAACGCAAAGTGCAGAGGCTTTAAGTACGCAACTAAGCAGCTTAAACGAGCAACAAACGCAGCTGCAAAATTCATTACTAGCAACTAATACCGCTATTGAGCAACATAACCAAAATGCGAAAGCGCTTGAAGGCAAACAAGCTGAGTTAACTACGCTTAAAACCCAGGTTGAACAATGGCACTTGCTTAATAAAGTATTGGGTGATGCAACGGGTAAAACCATGCGTAACTTAGCGCAAACACAAACGTTAAAAATATTACTGCACTATGCAAACAGCCATTTAAAAACACTCAACAAACGCTACGAATTAACCGCCATAGCGCAAACACTCGACATTGCAATTATTGACCGCGACATGGCCGACGAGCAACGCTCTGTTAATACACTCTCAGGCGGGGAGTCATTTTTAGTATCGCTCGCGCTTGCACTTGGTTTAGCATCGCTTTCGTCAAACAAAGTACAAATCAATTCTTTGTTTATTGACGAAGGGTTTGGTACGTTAGACAGCGAAACCCTAAGCATTGCAATGGACGCTTTGGATTCTTTGCAAGCACAAGGCAGAAAAGTAGGCGTTATATCGCACGTAACACAAATGAGCGAGCGTGTAGCCACTCAAGTGCATGTAGCCAAAAAGCCAGGTGGATATTCCACAGTTGAAGTTTTATAAGCAACATTACTGAAAACAAGGAGATACAATGCCAACGTTTACAGGCGAGCAAGCAACACAATACGATAGCCGTATAACCCGTTTAGTTCCTGGTTATGAATTATTACATCAGCTCACTAACGCACAGCTAAAAGCAACGCTAAGCGATAATGCGCATATTTTAGTAGTAGGGGCAGGCACAGGCAAAGAAGTGCTTGCACTGGCTGCATTAAACCCTACATGGCAATTTACCGCGCAAGATACATCAGCCGATATGCTTGCTATCGCGAAGCAGCAATTTGATGAGCAAGGCATAGCAAGCCGCGTCAATATTCACAACGGACCTGTTAATAAATTATCGGTTAAAGCCGATGCCGTTTTATGTTTATTGGTAATGCATTTTGTACAAGATGATGGCGATAAAAAAGAGTTATTAAAAGCGATTAAAGGAAGCCTTAAAAAAGACGCCAACCTTTATATTGCAGATTTAATGCGCCCTGAAACTTCATTTGAGCGCGAAGCCCAGCTTACAACGTGCGCGCAATTGGGTTTAACCGAAACAGGTAAAACACAAACAGGGCACGACTTAGAAAATGAGTTTTACCCGCTTGATAGAATGCGCTTTAGCGAATTGCTAAATGAGTGCAAATTTGGCATTCCGAAGCTGTATTTTAAAGCGCTAGGTTTTAGTGGGTATGTAGTTTAAGTTTTACAAGTTAAACAAGCACCCGCTATTTAGCACCAATAAAAACACCGAGTGAACAAACTCGGTGTTTTTATACGTAAGTCGGTTAAGCGAAGAGCCACCCGACGATCTAATATCCACATCACTCAAATCGTTGCTGTGCCAGCAATCCTAACCAATCTCTCCAAGCGCTTTCATTGCAGCTTGTGCTTTATCTGTTTGTACAAAAATATGGTCGTGATAAAACGCAGCTACCACATTAGCGCTAATGCCATGCTCAGTCAGCTTTGCAGATACCGCAGCAGTTAGCCCAACGGCCTCTAAGCTTGAATGTACGTTAAGGGTAATTAAATTATATTTACCCTCGTAAGTAATACCTGCTTTATCGGCGGTTTCAGCTTTTAAAATAAGGGTTAGCCCTTCCTCTTCAATATAAGTGGCAAGTGGCTCTAAATGAACATAATCAGCCAATTTTCCTGCTAAGCAACAAAAAATATACTCGCCTTGCTTAAGCGCTGGCTGCATTGATTTTAATAATTCGTTTAACTCTAAAATTCCGGCCATGGTCGTTCCCTACAATGTGTTATTTAGTGATTTTTAGCTGCGCGACTAGTTCGCTTAATCTCGCTATTTTTATATTACTTAACTGTCTATAATCAAAATATGGGCACACAATAATGTTGTTGGTCGTGTCTATTGCAAACTCGTCGTCGAGCCAATCAAATTGTGCATGTAACTTACCTTGTTGTAATAAGTTTTTAGCATGCGTACGACCGGCAATTATGTGCAACTGGTTTTTATTGCTAGTAGCTTTATTTGCACCCGTAATAGCAGTGTTAGGCGCGCTAAATAGCAGGGCAGTTTTACTGTTTTTTTGCAGTAAATACTCATCGCGATATTGTTGCCAAGTAGAGGCTTGTTTAGCAAATGAATAATGCTCACTTGGCAGGGAAAATAGCACTTTGGCGTAAACGTTAAATACCTTACGCCAACCATTACCACAGTGCTGGTTTATGGTATTTATTTGCTCATTTATAACCGGTTCTAGGCATTCAAGTGTTTCAAAAAACGGCATTGGCGGCGCTTTTGCTACGTATACTGCCACGCTAAATTGCGTATCACCTAAGCCAACTAATTGGGTATTCAAGTTAGTTAGCCTTGTTTTGCGCTAAAATACGGTCGAGGTTATTTGCAAAGTTTTGGCGATCGGTTTGGCTAAGTGGCGGTGGCCCACCACTCATTTCTACGCCACTTGAGCGCATGGTATCCATAAAGTCGCGCACGTTAAGTATTGAGCGGATATTCTCGGTGGTATAAAGCTCGCCACGCGGGTTGAGTGCTTGCCCGCCGTTATCAATTACTTCACTCGCCAGCGGTATATCGCCCGTAATAACTAAATCGCCTTTTTCAATACGTTTTACTATTTCGTCGTCGGCTACATCAAAGCCTGACGATACTTGAACGCGGCTTATGTATTTTGACGGCGGAATACGCATTGCGTGATTAGCCACTAAAATAGTCTCGATTTTCATACGCTCCGCCGCTCTAAAAAGTATTTCTTTTATAACGACAGGACACGCGTCTGCATCTACCCAAATTTTCATGCTATGGTCATTTTTATTGCTTTAGAATTAAGACGATCCTATAGCAAATTTTATTCTTGTGAAATAGCATAAATTACATAATCGAAAAGGAGCTTACATGAAGGCTATAAAATACGGTTTACTTATTACAGGGCTATTTTTTCTGAGTGCTTGTACCAGCCCTCCTGAGGGAATAACACCCGTTAAAAACTTTGATATACAAAAATATAAAGGAAAATGGTTTGAAATAGCGCGGCTCAATCACTCATTCGAAGAAGGTATGGAGCAAGTTACCGCTACTTATTCAATTAACGACGACGGCACAGTAAAGGTCCTTAACAAAGGGTATTTAACGGATGATAAAAAATGGGATGACGCCGAAGGCTTGGCCAAGTTTGTTGAGGGCACTGACACCGGGCATTTTAAAGTTTCGTTTTTTGGTCCATTTTATGGCGCTTACGTGATTTTTGAACTTGACCAACCCGATTATCAATATGCATTTATAACCAGTTACAACAAAGATTACT
This sequence comes from Pseudoalteromonas sp. NZS11_1, assembly GCF_015864275.1. Taxonomy (NCBI): domain Bacteria; kingdom Pseudomonadati; phylum Pseudomonadota; class Gammaproteobacteria; order Alteromonadales; family Pseudoalteromonadaceae; genus Pseudoalteromonas; species Pseudoalteromonas sp. NZS11_1. The sequence continues at coordinate 149,343 of NZ_JADYXK010000005.1, read as the reverse complement.
TGTGGTTTTTGTCGCGTACACCAACGGTTAGCAAAGAGCTTAAAGAACACTTTTTAACTAAAGCTAAAGAGTTGGGCTTTGCTACTGATGAAATAATTTGGGTTAAGCAATAAACAATGTAAAGCCCCTTTACAGTAGTAATAAAAGAGTAATTTAACTGTAAAGTAACTTACATATATTATGGTTATATTGTATGCACTTGCCGTGAGACAGCAAGTATTAGAAACACTGAATATCCCCTATTGTTGGCAAGCTATATAGCTTGCCATTTTTTTTGCCTAATATATGGGAAGATAACGGATCACGTTTTTACTAACTAAGGCTAGTTTAACGCTAAAAACAACCCACTTAGTACAACTAACACGCTATTTAAAACACTAAACCACTTTACGTAGCCTACTAAAAAATTATAAAAAACCATTATAATTAAGACACTTAGGCTCATAAAACCGCAAAATAGTAATGTTCCATATCCACCTTGAGTAACTATACAAAGCACCAAGCTTAGTAAAATACTGATCCAAGCAGCTAATAGCAGCTTTTTACGTTGGGATTCTGTAGGGCGTTTTTTAAATACATCTTTAAAATGATTATACTTAGCCAGCGCAAAACAGTTAAAACTGAGCAGGCATAGGCTAAACCCAAGTAAATCAATCATGGTTTTTGCCTTTTAAGGTTATTAGATTGACTAGGGCTGATTATTTTTGAGTTGTTTTTAGCAGTACGTAATTTTTCGGTTTGTATAAAAAACAATATACTAAATAACAAAAACAGTGCATCAAAAGTAAATAAAGCCCACTGTTTGTGCATCAAATAGCTAATTAGATTACCGTTAGTTGTAAGTGCATTAATAACCGGCACGCTTAAACATGCAACAGCATTTATGGCAGCCATAACTCGCCATTGCAGTGTGTCGCGCTTTATAAGTGCTAAAAGAGCAACCGCTAGCCATGTTAAAAAGAACGCGAGTATTTCTTTATCGGCGCGCTCTGCGGTAGTTTGGCTAAGTAGTCTGTTAGCAATAAAAAATGCACACGTTGCCAGTGGAAGTCCCATAATAGTGGCTAGGTTTAACCCTTCAACTAGTTTTAAACCAAACGAAGGTTTAACGTTATTTTTAGTTCGCTCGCGAATTCGCTTAGCCCACATAATACAGCCAGAGCCAATCATTACACAGCCTGCAATACCGCCTAATACGTATAACCAGCGCAACAACGACGTAGCTAAACGCCCCGTATGCATTGAATTAAGCGACTCGTAAAGCGCTTTGCTGCTAGTTAGCTCGTCATCAGTTTTAGCGACCATTTGCCCTGTAGCACCACTAAATATTAAGCGTGGTGCTTGGTCACGCAGTGTTTTACCTGCGCTTACCAATACGGTAATTGTTGAAGCTGCCATATTTGGTTGGTTAACTTGTACGCGAGTAATATCTGCATGAGGCCACTTAGTATAAACCTGATCCAAAATGCTTTGAATCGGCACCATTGACGATTCGCCTTGGGCTTTATCGGTCATGGTGTTGCGAGGGGTTACATCGTTAAAAAAGCCACGCATGCCGTTATCGTAAGACGTTTGCGCAGGGTAGGGAAACAACATAAATATGAGCGTAATCATGCCCGTGTAAGCAATCATTAAATGAAAAGGCAGGGCAAGCACAGAGCTTAAATTGTGGGCATCTAACCACGTACGACTACCTTTATTACGTCTAAAACTAAACATATCTTTAAAAATACGCTTATGAATAACCACGCCCGATATAATAGCAATTAGCATAAAAAAGCTAGCAAAGCACACAATCCAGCGTGCGGTTATTGCATCCATGTAATGTAAATCATAGTGCAGCCGATAAAAAAAGTTACCACCTTTAGTATCTACAAAGGGTTCAAGCTCTTTCATGGTATTAGGGTTTAACTGTGTGTTTTTAAACTGGTTGCGGCGCTGGCCTGGCTCTTTTGGCTTTGCATAACCATAAATTAAATAAGGAATACGCGGCTCAGGTAATGTAATACGCCAGCTTGATGAGTTAGCTCCATGGTTAGCTAAGTAATCGAACCCTGTAATTATTTGTTGTTTTTGCGCTTCTATACGCTGTATTTGGGCTTGTACATTATGTATGGCAGGTTGATTCCACAGCGTTATTTCGTCTCTAAAAAAGCTAAGTGTTCCTGCAAAAAATATTAAATATAATAACCAACAAACGAGTAACCCTACCCAAGTGTGTAACCAAGTCATCGATCTGAAAAAGCTGTCTTTCATACCCAACCCTTTAGTAATACAAGCAATCCGATAAACGCACCTGTACTTAGTAAAATACTGATCCAAACTTTTCTTAATGATTTAACGCTAAAGGCATAAATAAATACTACGGCATAAATTAAAATGCTGATTGAAACACTAAACAGTACAGCGTCTTGCTTAGCTATTGGCAATACAAAACTTAATAACGCAGTACTTGCAGAGGTAAAGGCATAGCCACCAATTATGGCAATAAAAAAACGTAAAAATACCAAAACTCGATAACTGCTTACGCTTTTTACTATAAGCGCAATTACGTTAACCTTATCGAATGGCGCACTGTGCAAAGGTGCCTGCATAGTTAATTAATCCCTTTATTTAAAGCTGAGGATAAAACAAAGGTGCTATTATATATGTTACAAATACAAAAGATAGCTATTCTCATTTGTAGTCATTAACTTTTAAGTAAATTATGCTTACTTACTTAATTACTTAGTAAAATACTGATCTGTTATTGTTTAATGATATTGCACAGGCTGTATGTAAAGCTTAAGGTTAATAAACTGAGTAAAAATAAAGAGTGAAATAACGATGAGCGATCACGAAAAACTAAATTACGTTGAGTTTCCTGCATGCGACTTACCCGCAACTAAGGCCTTTTTTAGTCATGTATTTAATTGGCAGTTTACTGACTACGGCCCAGAATACACGGCATTTAGTGGGCAGGGGTTAGATGGTGGGATTTTTCAGGCTCCATTAAAATCACTAACTCAGCATGGGGCAGCATTACTTATTTTTTATAGCGACGACATACACGCAACCTTTAAAAAAGTAGAGACATTTGGCGGAGTAATATTAAAACCTATTTTTGAGTTTCCTGGCGGTTGTCGGTTTCACTTTACAGAACCAAGTGGTAACGAATTTGCGGTATGGGCGAAAGAACACTAGGTACTATAAGGGCTGTAGGGCATTTAGGCTTAAAGATCAGGATTTTACTAACTAATCGCCATTTTAGATAAAATAAACCGATTTTTTACCAACTCATTTATCCTAAATGGCCATTTAGGATAAAAATTAAGCATTTAAGGCCAAATAAACATGAATAGTCACCAATTAATAGACCAAGTTAGTAAATGCGTGATCTGTGATCCTCATTTACCTTTAGGGGCTCGACCTGTAATACAATTTAACCCAAACGCACGTATTTTAATCGCGGGCCAAGCACCGGGTATAAAAGTTCACGAAACAGGCGTGCCGTTTAACGATGCAAGCGGAAACCGCCTACGAGAATGGCTTGGGCTAACAAGGGATGAATTTTACGATGCTAATAATATAGCAATTTTACCTATGGGCTTTTGCTACCCGGGTAGGGGTAAGTCGGGTGATTTACCACCGAGAAAAGAATGTGCCCCAGCATGGCGCGAGCAATTATTGGCTGCACTACCAAATATTGAGCTGACAATAGTATTAGGTAAATACGCGCAGGCGTATCATTTACCGGAGACTAAAAAAATGCCACTTACGGAGTTAGTAAAATCGTGGCGTGAGTATTGGCCAAATTATTTAGTGCTTCCACACCCCAGTCCGCGTAATAATATATGGCTTAAAAAGAATCCATGGTTTGAGCAAGATGTACTTCCAGAACTGGGTAAACGCATTGCGACTATTTTAAATAAGTAATACTTCTAGCATTAGGATTTATTGTAAAGGGGCGTTATACCAATCCGCAATAATACTTAATCATTTTACGGGGCTAAACGTGTCGCTACCTGTGTTAAAAAATTCTCATTTAGAACAACTAAATAGCGAATTTTTTGCCTAGCTATCAACACGTTTTTCCATCCTCAAAATAGATCACTTAATTAAGCGAATTGGTATACAGTTAACTTAAAAATTAACACTCCAATTAAAAACAATAACAAACGAGGCTGTCTAATTTGAATGCATCTATATTAACTGAAGTAATACTTCCGCTCGCTCTTGCACTTATTATGTTTGGTATGGGTCTTGGGCTTACAACAAACGATTTTACTCGTCTATTTAAAAGCCCGCTTGCCATTGTTATGGGTTTAATAGGCCAACTTGTAGCAATGCCTTTATTAGCATTAGGGCTGTGTTATTTACTTAACCTACCAACGCCTATCGCTATTGGTTTAATGATATTAGCTGCCTGCCCAGGCGGTACTATGTCAAATGTAGTAAGCCAGCTTGCTAAAGCTAATTTAGCGCTTTCGGTAAGTTTAACCGCTGCCTCTACCGCAATTAGTATAATAACCACACCGTTTATTATTGGCTTTGCTATGAGTCAGTTTGCCCCAGCAGACGATGCTACTTTTTCTATTTTAACTACTTCATTAGGGCTATTTTTTATTACCTTAGTGCCAGTTGCTATAGGCATTTGGTTACGTCACTTTAAAAGTGATTTTGCCATTAAAGCAGAGCCGTTTTTTAGACGCTTCTCGTTGTTTTTTATGCTTATGATGATTGCCGCACTAGTAATAAAAGAGCGCGATTTATTAGTTAGCTCATTTAACGATGTATTTTGGGCGTGCATAGCACTTAATATTGGTTCAATGGTTGTTGGTTGGTTAATTGCTAAGTGTTCAAAATTAAATTTAACTGATTCGCTGACGCTTTCAATTGAGGTTGGAATTCAAAATGCATCGTTAGCTATTTTAATTGCTATTAGCTTTTTGAATAAACCAGAATACGCGGTTACCGGTGGCGTGTATGGACTTGCTATGTTTATAGGGCCACTGCTATTAATTGGCGGGTTAAAGCTTAAAAATAAACGTACCGCTAGGGCTGTTAACTAGGACTTTTAATTAGGGCATGTTGACCAAGTTAGCTTAATTTAAGGCTACGTATAACGTAGCCGTAAACTCCAGTCTAAAAATACCACCTGTTAAATGTATGCTCTGCACCCATCGCGTCAACAAGTTGTAGGCTTACAAAAGACTCTCAAGCTTGAATATTGCACTAGGCGCAGAGCTTGTTTGCGCGAGAGTGAAGCTTCTAATTACTAGGGCGCATTTTAGGATGGGATAAGAGTGTAAGTAATATGGGGTAAAAAAGCAGTTAATTATTTGGTTACTAAAACTGCGCCTCAAATATGAGGCGCTACTTTAAAACTTACTATTTGGTTTGCATGTTTTTAGCGCGTTCTTCTGCATCTATTAATGCTTGTGATTTAGGGGCGCGTTTTTTCTCTTCTATTTTGGGCTTTTCAGCCGAGTCAGGATCCCAGCTTGAGTCTAACGATAAGTTAGCAAATGGATTGTTACTGACCGCTTTTTTAGGCTCAATTACTGGCTCATCAACTAGCGGTGTTGTTTGTGCTTGCTCAGGTATCGCGTCTTCTTTTTTAGGCATCGGCTTTTCACCAGGTAATGGTGCATCTGGGTTAAATGTACGCACCTCTGGTTCTTTAAAGTCTTGCTCGGTTGTATACGTAGTCGATTGAGCGTCAGATATTTGCTCTGGAGCGTGTAAATCTATAACCGGCTCACTCGCTGTTACTGGCTCAGGAGTAGTAATAACCGGCTCTACAGTGTTATGTTCGGCTTCTATTGGCGCAGATTCCGTTACTTGCGCTGTATAGTGCTTACGTTGTTTTTTTACTGGCTTTGCATCTGGGTCAAAGTCGCGTACCTCTGGCTCATTAAAGCTGCTGGCATTTTTAATGCGCTCTAAGGTTGTTTTAGCGGCGGCTTCAAACTCGGCGGTATTAGGTTCAGGTTTTTGTTTTACTTCGTTAAACGTAGCGGTACTTGTTTGCTCTAAAGTATCTGCTGGCTCCATTTGTGCAGACTCAATTTCACTTGTTTGCGATGGAGTAACTACGTTGTTTTGCTCATCTGAGATCTGCGCTGTGTTAGTAGGTTCCACTGACTCTTCATTTGTCGCTACGCTGCTCTCAACTGCTTTATTATTTTGAGTTGCTTCGTTAATGACGACAGGCTCAATCTTTGGCTCTTTTGTTGTTTGTACTGGCTTTGTTTCTTTAATTTCAGGTTTAGCTGGCGTAGCAATTTTTTCTGATTTAACTTCAGGTGGAGCCGCTATAGTCGGTTCTGCCATCGTTTTACTTTGTTTTGCACGGCGCAGGCGCACGACTACTATAGCGCCAATAAGTACCACTATAACAAGTATTAAAGTGGGTAAAAGTAACGAGCTTGGGCTTTGTGCTACAGGTTGCGGCGCAATTACAGGCGCTGGTTTAGTTAACACCGGTGCTGGTTTTACAAGTACAGGATTTTCAGGCGTAGGTTGAACGCTTTGCTCTGGCGTCGCCGGTTTTACTTGCTCTATCACAGCTTCGTTTTTTTGCTCTATAACTACTTGCTCGGGTGCTGCTTTTGTTGGCTCTGCATCAATTACTATTTCGTTACTGTTGGTATTTAGCTGATCGTTTATTTGTTGTTTTTGATCATTAGTTAAATTAAGGGTTTGCTCGTTGATGCTTTCTTTAACAGCTTCTTCAGTAGGTTTAATTACAGGGGCAGGTTCAACAATTTTAGGTTGTGGCTGAGTAATAATAGTCGGCTCAGGCTCTATTATTTGGGGCTTAGGTTGTGCTTGAATTTCTTTTGGCTTATTACAGTTATTTTTGTAATCACGCGCAGCTTTACGATATTTTTGACTCGCTTTATTATTACTATTTTGCTGCATTTCTTGTTTAATTAAAATGCACATAGCTTCGTTGTATGCAGCACTTTGCGCACTATAAAATAAGGCAAAGCAAAGGGTAAATCTAATTAGTTTTGATATCATGAAGTTATGCGCGCTTAAATATTAATAGTTTGATTTTAAGCGCAAAATTAAAAATTATCCAGAGTAATACAACTAATCAATAACCATAAGGCTGCGATATTCATCGTAAGCAAATTGGTCGGTCATACCGCTTATATAATCTTGGATTAATCTACAACGATAATAAAACTCGTATGCCGCAAAGTGATCGGGCTCTTCTTGCATCGCATCTATTGCGTGTTGGTAACTATTTAAGTGCTTTTTAGAGAGCTTTTTAACAAGTCGCGACTCTATTAATAAACGTGAATCGCCATTTAGTGCACGCTTAAAGTCATCCTTGTTTAGTAGCAGTAATGGTTTATAGCAATCGAGCAAACCATTAATTATGCCATACCCTTGTAGCTCTAATTTTTCGACTTCTTTGTTTGAGAATACATGCTCAAGCGCTACCTGCTTTAGTGTTTTAGTTACTGCATGTAGATGGCTTCTATCTTCTAAAAGCGCTTGGTTAAAATCGCCATGATAAATAGGTTCTATATTTTCGATAAAGCGTTTTGCGGCGTGATTTACTAGCGGATGTAGCAATGCAACCCGCAAGTATATAAAAAATTCACTATTAAAATTATAGGGTTGTGCTTGTGCACGCTCTAGTGCGTAGTCTACGGCTTTGTCTACAAAATTTTGATGTTGAGCGTCGTCGATTAACAGATTTATTAATACTTTTTTGTAACTACTTTTAAGTTTTTCGCACAGCAACTCAGTGCTTATTATGTCTTTTTCTACGGCGTCTTCTATGTCGGCTAGGCAATACGAAATGTCGTCGGCGGCTTCCATTATGTAACTTGCAGGATGGCGGCAGTAAGGCTCAATAGTGAGCTCTTTTTGTAGCGCTTCAACAAAGTTTTTTTCGCTGTAGTAGTAACCTACTTTTTTCATTAAATAGTTTTTATTTTGCGGAATGTCTTTTACATCAAGCCCAGCAGGGCGAGTGTATTTTAAAATACCAGCACTTTGGCTGTAGGTTAAATTAAGCGTTTGCAAAGAATGAATTATACGTATGCCTTGGGCGTTGCCCTCAAAGTTACAAATATCAAGCGCAAGGTGTTTAAAAACAACACCTATACCGGTGTTTGGTTCTTTACAGCGATCGGGTGTTACGCTTGCTAGGTTGTTATTAAACCAGTGGTTAATAGCAGCTTCGCCAAAATGCCCAAACGGTGGGTTGCCTATGTCGTGCATTAGGCAGGCCATTTCTACTAGGCTTTCTAGCGGGCGCTCTAGCTCGGTTAAGCCGTAATCTTTTTGTTGCTCGTAGCTTAAATTAGCAAAAATACGTTGCACTATAAAACGACCAACCTGTTGTACCTCAAGCGAGTGGGTAAGGCGAGAGCGTACAGCTGCGTTGCGCTCAAGCGGAAACACTTGTGTTTTTTGCTGCAGCCTGCGAATAGCAGCACTGTTAATAATACGTCCACGGTCGCTTTCTAGCGCCATCTGTAAGTTAGAGGTTGTGCGGTACATTCGTGCTGGCGTTATTTTTTTACTAAAATCTATGGTCATCTTTATACTTGTCCTTTTTACAATTGATGACTGGCATAGTTTTTAGCACATAGTCATTTGTCTTTAATATACAGGGTTTAATCTATCAGTTTGTATCATAAAGTAACAACTTGCTTTAAAATAATTTTTTGAGTAATTGTTGTGCATTTATAGGTGTTTATAATGAAACAGTGGATTTTAAAGGCAGTATCAATTTGCCTAATGTTAGGAATGAACAGCGCATTTGCTGCAAAAGAGCAAACTGTGGTGCTTGTATCAATTGATGGCCTGCGTTGGGATTATATTGAAAAACACGGCGCGCCAAATTTAAAAGCAATGGCCGAGCGCGGTGTTCGCGCACAAAAACTAATACCTGTTTATCCAACTAAAACGTTTCCTAACCATATTTCTATTATTACGGGCTTACGGCCAGTAAACCATGGCATTGTTGATAATAGCTTTTGTGATAAAGCGCGTAAAAACGACTGTTACAGCATGGGCAAAGCATTGGGCGATAGCACATGGGTAAAGGGTATTCCGCTTTGGAATTTAGCCAAAATGCAGGGACTTAAATCGGCTACTTATTTTTGGCCTGAGTCAGATGCATTATTTAACGGCATGACACCAGATTACTTTTATCACTATTCTAAATACAGCGATTACCAAAGCCGTGTTGATCAAATTATTCAGTGGTTAAGTTTACCAAAAGCACAGCGCCCACGTTTTATTGCGAGTTACTTTTCGCTAGTTGATAGCATGGGCCATGAATTTGGGCCAGACGCACCACAAACGCGTGATGCAGTTAAACAGCTTGATGAATTAATGGGGCAATTACAAACTCGCTTAAGTAAATTAGAGCAAGAGGTAAACTTAGTTATTGTGTCGGATCATGGTATGACGAGTATAGATCCAGATAAAAGCATTGATGTAACCACACTGCCTCAAGATGAAAACTTTTTAGTTAAAAATACTGGCCCACGTTTACTTATTTATACCCAACCGGATGCTAAAAACGCTGATATTGAAGGTTACAAAGCGCGTTTACGAGATGCGTCAAACGGTCGTTATACAGTATTAACTGACGAGCAATTAGCAGCGTATCATTACAATAAAGGCACTCGCGTAGGCGATATTGTGGTGCAAACTACAGCGCCAGCGGTATTTACCAATGGTAAAAAACCAACCTATTTAGGGACTCACGGTTATGCATATACCGAGGATATGGCAGCATCATTTATTGCTGTAGGCCCTGCATTTAAACAAGGTGTAAGCCTTAAAGAAGTAAATAATCTTGATATTTACCCAGTACTGGCAAAAGTGATGGGACTTAAATTGTTAAACAAAGTAGACGGCAATGGTAAAACATTAATGCCAGCAATTAAGCAAAAAATCGTTGTGCATTAGCTTAATCTAAAAGAGCGCGTAAGCGCTCTGCAGGGAAGAACATGTTAAAACTTTAAAGTGGGCTATTTAGCCCACTTTTTTATTGGGCAGCTTATTTAAAGTTAGCAATACTTGTTTTTGTAGCAGTAACTGTGCGAATTGCATGCGCTTGGTTTGTAATACCAAATGCAATACCGTTTACGCTCCAGCCAGGGTTAGAGAAGTAATCGTACTGAGTTGCGCTACCGTAAACGTGCGGGTAAGCCATAATACTTGCAAATTCATTTTGTACGCCATGACCCATGCCATCTACATATACACCGCCAGACGTGTCACCTTGTTTGCGTGAATGCGCTAAACCTTGGTTATGACCAAGTTCGTGTACAAATGTAGTTGCACCACAATCAATTGCAGTGATTGAGTACATACGGCTGCTCATTGAGCTGTATAGATTGCCATTAGTGCCTTGGCCAACCCATGCTAAACCGCATGAAATAAGCCCATTGCCAGCACTTTGACCAGTACCTAATACGGCAATCATGTCGGCTTTCCAATCGCTGCGTAAACCATCTACGTAGCTGCTATTTGTAACCGAATCTAACCAATCCTCAGACGGCGTTACTGCATAGTCACCTAGGTTTTGTTTGCCAGCTAAGCGTAGTGTTATATCAACGCCATTTTGGCTATATACCTGATTACTAAAAGCAATTAGTTGATTTATTTTAGTGTCAATATTGCTAGTTGCAGCAGCTGATTGGTCGGTATATAAAATACCGATATCGATTGTTTCTGCTTGTGCAACACTTGCTGCACATAATGCCGCAGCCAGTGCGGTTGTTGTGATTACTTTTTTCATTATTGTATTTCCTTACTCTTGTTGTGGTTGGAACTTGTTTTTAACTTGGTTGAGCTCATAAAAAGCAGACACACTAAAGCTGCCTTATAGTGCGGCTTTAGTTGTTTTTTTATATTTTGATTATTGGTTAGCCATCAATTTTTGGTGCAAATATATCGATGCTTTTATCTGATTTGGGTTTTGGTGCGGTTACATCATGCTCTATGTGGCTTTTATATAAATCGCGTTTTGCTGCAATCCATCCGTACTTACCTTTACTTTCGAATACATAATTGCCAGAAGGCGCAGTAAATTGACCATATACGGCATCTTTACCTACCGTTAAAACGGTATTATGCATGCGACCGTCAACACCCACTATTTTGCCAAATATGCTCTTATCGCCATTTTCAGACTCAACCACATTAGTCACTTCTGCGGTGAATGTTTCGGCTGTTTGCGGAATAGCTAAATCAAAATTTTCGCCAGTTTCTAAAGCCTGTAAAGAATTTAAATCAAACTCAATGTAGGCTTCGTTATGTAAGTCGGTAGGTAAAACTTTTGCGTTTATGAGCACTTGCTTTGCTTTGTCGGATAGGCGATTTACGGCATCAAATTCTTCAAACGGTAAATTGTTGTCAGGGGCAACAATGGGTTTAACGGTAATTGGATCTTTACTCATATCAATAGGTGCAGGGGGATGTGTATTGCGCGTTTTTTGTAAATCAATAGGAACAAAATCAATAGCAACAGGCGCGATAGGTTCGCCCGTTTCATCTGCATTAAAAAATAGCCCATAAACTGCAAATGCCGATAATGGTATAGCAATTAGTAAGACGACAGATCTCTTCATTTGTTTCTCTTTTAGTGTTTTTGGTTAACTGTTTGTTACGTTTTATATTATTAAATGGATTAGATCAAGATAATAAATGTAATCGAAAAGAATTAATTCTAAATTTCATAATTCCTTATAAAATATAAGGATATTTATTTTTGGTATGTTTTTCACTCTTTTTAGTATTGGTTTTTTGTAGGGTTTATGCGGCTTTTGGCGCGTTTGTGGGTACTTGTTTGTTTAGTTAAATACAATGGTTAAAAGTGACTTTTTGACGTTAATTACAATGAAAAATAAAAAGTGAATTTTTTTCACTCTTTGTAAACTAATCGCTAATTGCAATGCATTTATCGGGCACGTATGTTGTGTGCTGCATAAATGGCATTACGAGGGATTTATGAAGGTGTCTGATCAGTTGCTTAACCGAATTACAGCAGGACTTGTGGCTGTAATTATTGGTTTTTCGAGCTCTATTGCATTGATTTATCAGGTAGTGATAACCCTTGGAGGCACGCCCGATTTAGTAGCTAGTTGGATTTTAATGCTTGGTTTAGTGATGGGCACAACGTCAATAGGTTTGTCGTACTATTACAAAGTGCCTGTTTTAATTGCGTGGTCTACCACGGGGGCTGCATTACTGATTTCAAGTGCACAAGGGTATAACTTAAACGAGGCTATTGGTGCGTTCATACTCAGTGCATTGCTCGTTTTTTTGTCGGGGGTGACGGGCTGGTTTGAAAAAATAATGAACCGTATTCCAAGTGAGCTTGCATGCGCCATGTTGGCCGGCGTACTTGTTACCTTTTGTATTGATGTTTTTAATTTTATGAACGACATGCCTTTAGTGATTGGCTTAATGGTTGTTATGTACTTTATTGGTAAACGCTTTTTTGCCCGCTTTGCTATGTTAAGTGTGCTTATTATAGGTGTACTACTCGCTTGGCAAATGGGCCATATTGATACCAGCGCACTGCACTGGAAAATGAGCGAATTTGCTTATATTGAACCCGTTTTTCACTTGCAAGCATGCATTAGCATAGGTTTACCACTTTATATAGTTACCATGACCTCGCAAAATTTACCGGGTATTGCTGTTTTAAAAGCGCATAAATATAAAGCGCCTATATCTGCATCTCTTAATGTGACTGGTTTTGTAAATATGCTTACCGCCCCGTTTGGAGCTTATTCTATTAATTTAGCCGCTATTACTGCTGCTATTTGTATGAGTGATGAAGCGGATGAAAATCATGATAAACGTTATTGGGCGAGTATAGCGGCGGGCGCATTTTATATTTTAATGGCGCTGTGCGCGGCCACATTAGTCGGGTTGGTGGCAAGTTTACCGCAGGCACTTATTTTAGCTTTGGCAGGCATTGCGCTATTTGGCACCATTGCTAATAGTTTGCAGCAAGCCCTTAGTCGCACTAAATATACGGAGGCCGCAATTGTTACTTTTTTAGTAACAGCATCTAACTTAACATTGCTATCAGTGGGGTCTGCTTTTTGGGGAATTATAGCGGGTGTGCTTACGCTCCTTATCACCCAAAAAGACTAAAAGCTTTATTGTGTACAAAGAGCCGTTGGTGAGTATTTAAAACAAAATTATAGTTTATTTATATCATTAAAATAGCTTAACTAAGCTTATAAAAAAGGCTGCAATTGCAGCCTTTAGTTTTATAAAACAAGATTTACCTAATCAAAAGTATGATGGCGAGTTACACTAAACCGATTAAGTATATGGTGCATAATATACACAACGCACAGACTTAATATTATAGCCACCGATACCGAGCTAAACCGGTACATTGCGCTATAAACAAGATCTTGGCCTGGCCCGAGTGAGTTCCCAAATAAAATACCAAACGTAGTCAGCACACCAAAACCAATACCAGGTATGCCTCCGCCTAAAATATGAAAACGCGCAAAAAGAAACGAAAGTATCCATAAAATAGCCATCGGAAAAAGTAAAAAATCAGAGTGACTATACAAAAATAGTTGCGATAGTAACGCTGCATTACACCCTATAAGCGTTCCAATTGCTCGCTGCCAACCAGCCATACCTGCGGCTTTCCAGCACAATGAAAACAAAATAAGCACAGATGCTGCCTGCGCAGATATTGAGTCTTGTAAATCAAGAACCTGAAAAACCACAAAAGAGAGCGTAGCCACGGTTGAGCATAACAATACCTCATGGCGAATACTTTCTTTTGCTTTAGCTGGCATTACTCGCCCGGGCCTTGCGGTTACATCAGGAAATAGGCCATGCATTAATGCTCCAATAACAACGGTTAAAAATATAGCCAAACCATTAGTTAAAATTAACGGATAAATACTACTTCCTTCATCAACATAGCTCGAAAAATGTAGCTGAATAGAAAGGCTTATCACGCCTAAAGCGCCAAATAAAAAGGCACTACCGCTACTCATTTGGTAAAATAAAAAGCAAAAAACACCAAACACTAATAATGTCATAACTACTGGTAAGTGAGAAAACAATCCCTGCATTATCAGCACTATAAGCGCGCTAAATGCAGCAGATGCTATAAATTGATTTATGAGCCCACGACTTAACGTAGGTACCATGCCCAATATCAACATAGGATAAACGGTAAAAAAAATACCATTAGGCCAGTTCATTAATTTACTAATAGTAAAGCCAAGGGTGCATCCACCTGCAATGCGTAGTGCTTGGCGAAGGCCATTAGAGTCTAATTGTGGGCCTTGGCTAACAATTTGAGTCATAAAGCCTCCATTAATAAATGTAGTGTAACCAGCTAATAAATCTAATTTGTGCAGAGCCAAACCATTGCCCAATTGTCGATTCGGGTAATAATTGTACTGTTGCACGTGACCCGCTTGGCATGTTCGCTATTAAGTCTTGATGATTTACGAGCTTTAAATGAATACGTTGACGCTGTGCATCGCGTACCCAACGATTGCTAGTTTCTGTTGTACTTAGTAAACCATTTGCACTAAGTTGACCGTTGCTAACACCTGCTTCAAATGTTTCTAGTATTGCGTCGTAAACTTCACCTGGGCGGCTATCAAATACTACGCGCGCTTGAGTGCCTTGCTTCATATTTGAGAGTGACTTTTCTCTAAAGTCGGCAACTAAGTCGGCTTTTTTAGCGACAATAGCTAATAATGGGCTACCTGCAACTGCGTATGCGCCGTCTAATAATTGTAAGTTAGCAACTACGCCGTCACTTAGTGCACGTACTTGCGTGTAGGATAAATTTAACTCAGCCTGCGCTAACTGGTTAGCTGCATGACGCATAGCTAAGTTTTTATTACCTGAGTCACCTCTAGCTAAAACTGCTTCAGCTAACTGCGCTTCTAGAGCCGCAACATTTGCTTTACTGGCTTCAAAATTAGCACGAATGCTTTCAAGCTCTTGCTCCGATATAGACTTTTGAGTATAGAGTTTTTCGCCTCTGCTTTTTAATAGCTTTTGCTCATGCTGCTTAGCATTTGCAGCACTAATTTGTGCTTCAAGGGCTTTTACATTGGTATCAAGACGCTTGTTTTGTAATTTGGCATCATCAAGCGCGAGTTGAGCTTGCTCTTTGGCTAAATTATATGGGCCTTCATCGATACTAAATAATATATCGCCCGCTTTAACTGGTTGGTTATTATTAACTTGCACACTAGTGACTCGGCCACTAATTTGCGGTGATATTTGCACAACAGGGTGGTATACACGTGCCTGTGGTGTCACAGGCAAAACCATATCGGCCACTAAATAGTAAATAAATACTAATATAAACCCTATGAGAGAGAACCTTACATAGCGTGCAAACTTTTGATCCGGTGTCATTTTTAGCCTTACTTATTAACTTGAATACATTTAAGGGCGTTTTGCTCTATTTTGATCAAACCAAATGCAATGGCATCTAGCTGCTCAACAGATAAACCGCTGTATAACTGATTTTTTATATCGGAAATGGTCTCTTGCAATGAATGTAAAATGGCATCACTTTGCTCAGTAAAATAGAGTCTTTTACTGCGCTTATCATGTTTGTCTACACGGCGAACGATTAACGATTGCTCCTCTAATTGCTTAAGCGTACGAGTCAGTGAAGGCATTTCTATCCCCAAGCTATTAGCAAGTTCAAGTTGTGTTAGTCCCTCACCACGCATATTTATATGCATTAGTGCAGTCCAGCGCGACTGAGTAAGCCCCAAAGGCTCAACAGCAATGGTTACTGCTTCGCGGCATAAGCGATGAACTCGGCCCATATTACCGATAACTGTTAAATCGAGCGTCTCGTGAAAAGGTTTTTGTGTAGGCATAGCCATCCCAACATAGTTAGCAAGCTAACTATTTTATCATTACTTAGCAAGCTAAGTAAATATGTGTAAGTGCGGGAAGTGGCAAAATATTTGCTAAACCTCACCTGTATAAAAATGGTGAGGTTTAGGGAGTTTTAAAAGTTAAGTAAATTAGCTGGGGAGTATTGATCGGTAAGTACTTTTGTATCTGCAGGCCAATCTTGGCCGTCTTTAGTAAAGTGCATAAGTTGGCTAATCGCTTTTATATCTACACCGTATTTTACTAATTTAGAGGCGAGAGCATTAACACGCGTGTTAATTTGCGCTTCGCTCGGTATTGATTTAAGTCCCGCTAAAATAATACGGTTGCTGCGATTTTCGCGGCTTACATTTATAAAGTCGCCAAATACAGCGTGGTAAGTTGCCGACTCATGCTCATAAAGTTTACTACTTGAAAACGTATTTGCGGCAATAACGCCACCATCGGCTAATACGCTTTGTACTTCTTCAAAAAACTCTTTAGTGAGCAAATGCTCCGGAATATAGTCACCGTTAAACGCATCCAAAATAATCCAATCGTACTTTTTCTTTTTAATAGCGGCGCGCTTTATAAAAATACGGCCATCTTGCACGCTTGATGTCACTAAGTCGTTTTCTATAAAGTTAAAGTAATCGCGTGCAACTTTAGTTACTGCAGGATCTATTTCAACATTATGAATATTTGCAGTGGGGTATAGCTCATGAATAACGTTAGAAAGCGTACCGCCACCTAATCCTATAATAAGTACACTTTTAGGGTTGTCGGTTACTAAAAGGCTCGCAAACGTCAATTTTGTGTAATTAAAAACAAGTTTGTCGGGGTTGCTTTTATACATGCAACTTTGGCTTGTTTGGCTACTTTTAGTATTAAATTTAAGGCAACGTAAGTCGCTTGTTTCTTCAACAATAATATTGCGATAAAGCGAGCGTTCTTCATGAATAACGTTACTAAACGCAGAACCTGACAACACAATTAATGGCAGTAGCAAATATTTAAGCATGAGCAAGCCCCTTATTATTAACCAAGGTATTAATAACAATCGCGACTAAACCCAGTGCCCCAAGTGTTAAAGCAAAGGCGCTAATAATTGTATTTACGTCAAACGCGAGCACAAAGTAAAACGAGGTAATTATAGTACCCAGGGCACTGCCAAGCGTACTTACAAAGTATAAACGCCCAGCCACTTGGCCGCTTTTATCGCTATCTGTTACCAGTAAGCGCACAGAGTAGGGCGAGATCATGCCTAAAATAACGGTAGGTATAAAAAATAAAGCAGTTGACGCTAAGAGTGAGCCGTAGCGGCTATCTTCAATATGGGTAAATATAAATTCCATTATAGGCTGCGAAAATAATGTAATAGGCACAACCATAATGCTGGCAATTAAAAATATTAAACCATATTTGGTAAGGGATGCATTTTTAGTGCTGAGTTTACCACCAAGTAAATACCCAAAAGATAAACTAAGCATAAACACAGTAATTATACTGCCCCAAATATGCACGCTACTGCCAAAAAAGGGGGCAAGAATTCTCCCACCTAAAAGCTCAATGCCCATTATGCAAAAGCCGCTGCAAAAAGCTAAAAAGTAAATTAACGCGTTTGTTTTTATGCTCATGTAATTATCGTTATGTAACTTAAGTAGAACACTATACTAACGTGATGCATACAAAGCTGCTAGGGCCTATTGACCTAAGTTTAATTTAAAAAAGAAGTTTTGTTATAGCAATTTGTTAGTTAGTTGAATTCTGATCTATTTAGCTTGCCTAGGCCCTCGCGATTTAACACTTAAGACGCTTTTTCATTTAAATTAATTTTTTCTTAAGTTTTCTTTAAGTTTCACTCGTTAAGTTTAAACCCTGAAATATAAACAGGTTTAAATGAGCGAGCTTATGCAATTAGCCCACACTTCTACATCATTAGATTTAACACAAAATAACAGTCAGTTTATTAGTGCTCGTATTGATGATGTGCATCGAAAAAATCTCGAAAACACAGTGAAAGAAGGTTTTTTAGTTGCGTATAACGCTAAGCTTACTTCTTTTATGCCACTACTTTGCCAATACGTTACCGAGCAAGGAAAGTGCACGTTAGGGCTAAGGCAAGCAACTTCGCCATTGTTTATTGAGCAATATTTAGCATCCCCCGTTGAAGATTTTTTAGATGAGAGCATTTCTCGCAATAAGATTTTTGAACTTGGTAATCTCTGCTCTACAAACCGAAGAGCAACACTTGCACATTTTATTATTGTTAACGAAGCTCTGCAAAGTGTGGGGGCAAAACATTTAGTGTTTTGTGCAACCAACAAAGTGCGTGCTTTATTGCGCTTACTTGGTGTTACGTGTACCGAAATTGCACTTGCGAGCAGTTTTGTAGTTGAGAACCCATTAAAGTGGGGCAGCTATTACGCCAACCAACCAACAGTATGCATTGTGAGCCTAGAGCAAGCTCACCAACAAGTATTAAATACCCCAATGCTTTATAGTTTGATGCAGCAAAACCACTCAAGTATTAATTCTTTGGTAAATGCATTGGTGAATGTATGAATTACTATAATACACATTCAATATCGCCATTAATTATTGCCCATAATAAAGAGCAAACACTTGAAATTAACGGTGGTGAGTTTAACCAGCAAATACAAAAAGTAGTAAAAATACTACAAAGCTTTAACGGCAAATGTGTCGCTTATAAGCTCGATAATACGCCAGCTTGGCTTGTTATTGATGCCGCTACTGCAGTTTCTAACAAAGTGGCTGTGCCAATTGCTCACTTTTTTAGTGAACAACAAACTCAATATGTACTAGCTCAATGCGGCGCTAATTTACTTATTTGCGACACGCTAAACCCTTTACTTGGGGAGCCGACTGCATCGATTACTTTATTTGAGTTTTACACATTATATATTTACGAAATCGTTGTAGCTAAACCCGTCAGTTATTTTCCAGAAACTCAAAAAGTAACGTTTACATCAGGATCGACTGGGCAACCAAAAGGCGTGTGTTTATCTGCAAATAGCCAAATGCAGGTAGCTCAATCTCTGTGCGATAAGATTAATATTAAAAAGCCTGTTCATTTATGTTTATTGCCGCTTGCTGTATTGCTTGAAAATATAGCCGGTGTGTATGCCCCCTTAAAAAGTGGCGGTACAGTGCATTTAATGCCGTTAAATGAATTAGGCTTTGTTGGAACTGTATTAAAACAACCCGCACAGCTTATAGCTGCTATTGATAAAGTTAAGCCAAATACGCTTATTTTAGTGCCTGAACTATTAGCATGCTTAGTTGCTTTTGCAGAAGATGGGTGGCAACCGCCTAGTTCGTTACAGTTTATTGCAGTAGGTGGTGCGCTTGTCAGCGAAATGCTATTAACCAAAGCGCGTAGCTTAAATTTACCGGTATACCAAGGTTATGGGCTTTCTGAGGCGGCATCTGTAGTTAGTTTAAATACGCCCACAAACGATAACCTTCACAGTGCAGGCTCTGTGTTACCTCATATTCAAACCAAAATTGAAAATGGCCAGCTTTTTATAAAAGGCGATTTGTTTTTAGGTTACTTAAATCATCAACCTCACGACAAACACCAGTGGTATGCAACCGGTGATCTAGTCGAGCAGCATCAAAATACCTTATTTATTAAAGGCCGCCTAAAAAACCTAATTATTACCAGCATGGGGCGCAATATCAGTGCCGAGTGGCCTGAATCACTATTACTAAGTCAAAGCGGAATTTTACAAGCGGTTGTGTTTGGTGAAGGTCGACCTTTTTTAACCGCCATTATTTATGCCGATTCAAAGCTATGTAACCCCGTGTTAGCTCAATACATTAACGCAATTAATAAACAACTACCCGACTATTCACGAATTCAAAAATGGCATCGTTTAACTGCCCCATTAAGTGTGCAACAAGGATTATTAACCACAAATAATCGCCCAAAACGAGATGCCATAAGTAAGCAGTACCATGCTGTGTTTGAGCAATTTTACCGACTTGGAGAAGTAATTAATGAGTGATTTTTTTAACACCCTCAAAGAGCAAACTAAACAAGAGCAAAACTATCTGCTTGCAGCGCCTATTATTCAGCGTGTTTTTAAAGGCGAAGCATCACTTGAAGAATACGCCTCGTTTTTAGCGCAAGCGTATCACCATGTTAAGCACACTGTGCCATTAATGATGTCGGTTGGTGCGCGATTAACCGACGATCAAGAGTGGCTGCGCGAAGCGGTCGCAGAATACATTGAAGAAGAGATAGGTCATCAAGAGTGGGTACTTAATGATATTGCAGCCTGTGGTTTTGACAAAGAAACAGTACGGTGTAGTCAGCCGCAATTTGCTACCGAAATGATGGTGTCGTATGCGTACGACTCCATTACACGTAAAAATCCATTGAGCTTTTTTGGCATGGTGCATGTGCTTGAAGGCACTTCTATAGCGCTTGCTGATGGCGCAGCTTCAAATATTGCAAATGCTGTGGGCTTACCTAAAAAAGCATTTAGTTATTTAACCTCTCACGGCGCACTTGATATAGAGCATGTAAAGTTTTTTGAAAACCTAATGAACCAAATAACAGATGAGGCGGATCAACAAGCCATACTCCATGGTGCAAAGCGCTTTTATCGTTTATACGGCGATATATTTCGTGGGCTCGATGACGAACCGTTTTTTAAAGCAAGTGCACAAGGCAAATTGGCATGAGTAGCTCTTTATGTGTGCTCACTGGCGCAACAGGCGGAATAGGGCAAGCGATTGCTAAAGCCCTATATGCAAAAGGGTGGAAGTTACTGCTTGTAGGGCGAAATACGCAAGCCCTTGAGGAGCTCAGTAGTGCATGCCCAGACAGTGAAATATTTACGGGCGATTTAACCGACGATACAACACGCATTAACTTAGCAATAAAAGCCAAGCAACTCGGTGGCGTTAAGTTACTTATTAACAATGCTGGTATAAATACAATGCAAAGCTTAGAGCACACAAGTTCTGAGCAAATAGACAATATGCTCGTTACTAATTTGTCGGTGCCTATTAAATTATGCCAGCTATTTTTAGGGCAGTTACACTATACCAAAGGCACCATTGTTAACGTGGGCTCATCGTTTGGCAGCATTGGTTACCCGTTTCAAACACTTTATTGCGCCAGTAAATTTGGTTTACGTGGTTTTACAGAAGCGTTATCACGTGAGTTGAATGGTTCAGGCGTTAAAGTGACCTATTTAGCGCCTAGAGCAACAGATACATCTATTAATAGCAGTAAAGCGCGGGCAATGAATAAAGAGCTCGGTAATAAAATGGACTCGCCAGAATTAGTTGCTCAAGAGTTATTAGCACTTATAAATTCGAATCAAACAAGGCGTTTTATTGGTTTTCCTGAAAAATTATTTGCACGCATAAATGGCGCATTCCCAAGCGTTGTTGATAACGCTATTGCAAAACAACTTCCTAAAATTAAACGTTTTTTAAGTTAACAAACACACAAGGGCAAAATTATGTATAAATTTATACTCGCATTTTATTTAGTACTAACAACTGTATTTGCAACCGCAGTACATGCAGATGAAACACAAGACTTAACCTCTATTCAACAAAAGTGGGCAACTGCTAATTACGAACTTGAAGACGATGCGCAAATAGACGCGTTTACGCAACTGAGTGAGCAAAGCGCGTTGTTTGTTAAAAACTACCCAAACTCGGCGCAAGCACATATTTGGAATGGGATTGTCTTAGCCAGCTTTGCAGGTGCAAAAGGGGGCTTGGGTGCACTTGGTTTAGCAAAAGAGGCAAAAAAGTCACTCGAAAATGCACTCTCAATTGATGGCACTGCACTAAATGGCTCAGCTTACGCAAGCCTTGCAACGCTTTACAGTAAAGTACCTGGTTGGCCAATTGGATTTGGTGATGACAACAAAGCTGAAAAATTATTTAAACAAGCGCTCGCTTTTAATCTCGAAGGCATTGATACTAATTACTTATACGGTGAATACTTGTATGACGAAGGCGATTATAAACAAGCTAAAGCACGACTACTTGTAGCACAAGCCGCGGGCATTCGTGATACTCGTGCAAAAGCAGATGAATATCGCCAACAAGCAATAAGCCAGCTATTGGTAAAAGTAGATAAAAAACTAAAAAGATAAACACATAATGCATTTATTACTCGTTGAGGACGATCATTTAGTGGCGCAAGGACTTATTCGCTCTTTGCGTCAAGAGGGCTACAGCGTAGAGCATAGTGGCACAGTAAAACACGCCTTAGAGTGCATTTCTAGTGGTGAAATTGAGCTTGTTATTCTCGATTTAGGATTACCTGATGGCGACGGCTCGCAAGTTTTAAAGCATATTAAAGCGCAAAAAAAAGTTATTCCGGTGGTTATTTTAACTGCTCGCGGCAGTATTGATGACAAAGTCCAAGGGCTTGACATGGGCGCTGACGATTACCTTGCAAAGCCTTTTGATCCTGCTGAGTTATTTGCTCGACTACGTGTAGCAAGTCGACGTGTTAATCAAACTCAATCTAGTTTGTTACAATACGGAGAAGTCGTAATAGACAGCTCAGCGCATACGGTGACAGTTAGTGGGAAATCACTTACATTGCCGCGTAAAGAATACATGCTTTTAAAAGCGCTGATGGAAAATCAGGGAAGGGTGCAATCAAAACAACAACTCGAAAACAAACTTTACCAATGGGGTGAAGAAGTTGGCTCTAATGCCATAGAGGTGCATATTCATCATCTTCGTAAAAAATTCCCTAGCGATTTTATTAAAACCTTACGTGGCATTGGTTACGTGGTTGGTAAGCGTTAGGGTGTGTTTATCTTTCGAGGTTGAAAATGTCTATTCGTAAACGTCTAACCTTAATTTTACTTTCAATGATGGTGCTTACTTGCTTTTTAGCATTAGTAAAAGGCTATCAAAAAAGCATGCACCACGGCGAAAACTTGCTTGATAATGAACTTAAAATAGTGGCTGGCGTTTTAATTGAACAACCATTAGCACTAAGCACAAATGCAGTACAAGTAAGCAATAATAGTGCTCAGTTGTTGTATCAAATTTGGCAAAATAATAGTTTACTTAGTGGCTCATCGAGTTTATCAAATAACCAAATTAGTTTTAGCGAGGGCTTTCAAACTGCCAATGTAGCAGGGCAGCGCATGCGAGTGTTTGTGATGAGAAAAAATACCCGTAAAGTCATCGTTGCTGAGCCTATGTCAAAGCGGTTTGAATTAGCTGAAGCCGTTATTTTATCTGCAATGTTACCTATGTTATGGGCTGTCCCTCTGCTTGCTATTTTTATAAGTTTTTTTGTTAAATACGCATTAGCCCCTCTTACCCGACTATCTAAGCAGTTGGCTACTCGCCAAGCAAACGACTTTACGCCAATTAACTGGCAGGTAACCGACGAAGAAATTAAACCTGTTATTAATCGTTTAAACGATTTATTTAAACGAGTAGAAACCGCTTACTTACGAGAGCGCTTTTTTGCTTCAGATGCAGCTCACGAATTACGTACCCCGCTCAGTAGCTTAAAAATTAATGTACACAATTTAGCTAGTAAGCAAAGCAACTCGCAAAACCATCAAGAACTCCAAGCAATGTCACAAGGCATTAATCGCTTAAGTAATATTGTTGAACAAATGCTAATTTTAGGGCGCACTCAGCCTGAGCAATGGCAGAGGCAGTTTAGCGAGCAGTCATTGCTAGCGATTACTCAGCAAGTTGTATCGGAGCAATACGACAAAATAGACGGAAAAAATCAAACGATTAGCCTCGAAGGTGATGATTTTGTAATTAATGGTGATGAATTTACATTAACCACACTCATCGCTAATTTACTTAGCAATGCCATAAAATACACACCTGATAATGGTCAAATTATAATTAAATTAGCGTCAAGTAATAACGGCTTTAGTTGGCAAATTGATGATTCTGGTGCGGGCATGACCGAAGAGCAAAAAGACCGAATATTTAATCGCTTTTATCGCGTGGGTGGCGATCAACATCCATCAGGCGAGCAAGGTGCGGGTTTAGGTATGGCGATTGTTCAACACATAATTGCTATTTATGGCGCAAGTATTCATTTAGCGAATAGCCCTTTAGGCGGACTAACCGTTAAGGTTACTTTTACAGGAGTAAAAAGTGACTAAACGTTTATTTAATCAATGTCTTTGTTGTTTGCTATTTTTGTCGTTTAACGCGGCGAGTAAAGAGTACCTTATTATTTTAAAAGATCATTTGTTTTATCCCTCGCAAATAATTATTCCCGCAAATAAAAAAGTAAAACTATTGATAGAAAACCAAGATAGTACACCAGAAGAGTTTGATAGCTTTGATCTAAACAGAGAAAAAGTACTCTACCCAAATCGTAAAAGTATTATTTATATAGGACCGCTAAGTAAAGGGCATTACGAGTTTTTTGGTGAGTTTTCGCCAAATACAGCAAGGGGCGTTGTTATAGTTAGCGATGAAGGGGCGCAGCATGCTAATAACTAGTTTAGTCATGAGCCTTAATCAATTACTACCAGTGGCTATTTTATTAGTGCTACTACAAGTAGTTAAAAAACAAAGCTCTTTAAAAATAGGGTCTGCTTTAGTAATAGGCGCGGTAATGTCGTTTTTGTACATGCAAAGTGCGTCGTGGGTGAGCCAGTGGTTTGAACACCAAGGGTTAGAGTACTCACAAATAGGGCTATGTATCACTATATTTATTGCTGTATTGGTATTTGCACTAAAGCAAAAGTCAGCGGCATTTTATATCGCAGTTATAAGCACAATAACGCTCTATTTAAGCCACTATATTATTTACCTCACCAGTTTTTGGCAAAATAATGATGCAGGGCAAAGCTTATTTATTGGCACTTTATTAGGTGTTGGAATTTGTTTAAGTTTTAGCGTATTGCTGTACTTTTTAATGAATGCAATTAAGCACCGTTTTGGTATGTATCCGCTTTTTACTTTGCTTGCTTTTAACAGCGCGGCTAAGTTATTAGTTGCACTGGATTTAGCGAGTCAAATAGATTTAATTACAAACACCTCAACAGTGTGGGATTTACGTGATTTGTTAAACGAAAACTCTGAGCTAGGCCGCGTACTGCGTGCTCTTGTTGGTTACGAGGCCACTCCTGATTTAATGAGTGTACTTATATATAGTACAAGCAGCGTGTTATTTTTATTACTTTGTTATGTTATTCCAGCCTCAATAACTAAGGAACGTGTATGAAAGCACTCAACCTATATTTAGCGCTTAGTTTTACCGCTCTTTGTTTGTTGGTATTCTCAATCCAAGTAAAGGCTGATGGTATTGTTGTTGATAAGGTATATCACCCCTATGTTTTGCCTTTTGAGCGTGAGTTTGAGTGGCGATTAGTGTCGCACCAAACAGATAGTGGCAACATACTAGCGCAGCGTTTGGGTGGCGGTGGTGCTATTAACGATACAATGGCACTGGAAGGCTATTTAGTTGGTGAGCGAGACGATAACGGCGATTTTGGTTTAGAAGCTTATGAGCTTGAGCTACGTTGGCAATTAATTGAGCAAGGTAAATTATGGGCTGATTGGGGCGCGTTATTTGAGCTTGAAAAAAAACATAACGAAGATGTGTATGAGGCAACCTCGGGTTTTGTGATCGAAAAAGAATTTGGAAAAACAAGCCTTACGCTAAACGCTTTTTTGGTTTATGAGTGGGGGCAAGACATTAAAAACGAATGGGAAAGTGAGTTTAGAGCACAATATCGCTATCGATATCGCTCTGCTTTCCAGCCCTCTATAGAGGTTTACGCAGGAGAAGACTTTATTGGTATAGGACCTGGCTTTATAGGTTTACAGCGCTTTGATGGGCAAAAGCAATTAAAATGGGAGGCGGGTTTCATCACTGAGATAAGCCAATCAGAAAAAAACCATAGTTTTAGGCTCGCATTAGAATTTGAATTTTAATAACAACTAAAAGTAGTTTTGATTGTTTATTATTCTGATTATAGATAGGTACTTGACATATTATTTAAACTCTATATAGTGGGCCGCAGCTAGAAAGAAAGCATGTAAGCTATAAATCTCCATTTCGATATAAGTAATACTTGTAGTACCGTCCTGAAGTTTTTAAAGTACCATCTCATTTTTTGCTACACCCGCTCTTATGAGCATATTTTTATTTTTATTTCAGGATATTACAATGTCTAACATCGTATCAGGTACAGTTAAGTGGTTTAACGAGTCTAAAGGTTTTGGTTTCATCGAGCAAGAAAATGGCCCAGACGTTTTCGCACATTTCTCAGCAATCAAAAGCGAAGGTTTCAAAACTTTAGCTGAAGGCCAACGTGTAGAGTTTACTCTTTCACAAGGTCAAAAAGGTCCACAAGCTGATAACATCACAGCTGTATAATTTTACTTTTTAAGTAAAATGAAAAAAAGCGCTTAAGGCGCTTTTTTTGTGTCTGAAATTTGACTCAAACCAAGCAACGCCCATTATCAATGTAAATTAACTAAATGATATTGCTATTATTTAGCCCCTCCTAATATTCGTTTTTCTATTCTTCTAAGTCATTCTTCTAAACCATTACGCTAATGCAAGTGAGTTGAAGCTTGTAACTTATACCGAACATTTCTCCCTTATAATTTCAAAACAACAAATTCAAAACGACAAAGACCAGCTTGTTAGTAGTACTCTCGATATTGTAAAAGATATTTGCACAGCTATTGATATAACCTGCGAGTTTAAATTGCTTCTTTGGAAGCGTGCTTATAACTTAGTTCATAAAGACCCTCACTTAGGCATTGTTTCAATAGCGAAAACACCGAACGTGAACCTCTATTTATTGGAATTGGTATTAGTATAAATAATCAAAAAGATGCAAAGCAGTTTTCTTTAAAATTGTAAGGGGTGATATATACGAATCATAGTAAATAAAATTGGTTTTAAAGCGGGTAAAAACTTACTAATGTTTGGAGACGAAAACAATATATGGATTTGTTTTTAAAAAGAAAAATAGATCTAATTTTGGGCTCATAATGACAATAATGCATCAGCTGGAACCTTTGACTATAAAGTGGGGAAGGTGCTGAAAGGCTGCAAAAATTACATCTTTGTGCGCTTGCTAGCAATTGCATCGCATTTAATAAGTAAGTAGTTGTGTGTGCCATAAAGCGATTTAACAAAGAATATAAAAAGTTAAAAATGAAAGATGATTTTGCCGCCTATAAGCATACTTACCTTCAATGATTTATCTTTCGTAAGGTAGCCCTTTATTTTGCTTTATTTTTAAAAATGCAGCTTGCAGTGCTTCTATTAAATGCATATCTGTTTTTCTATTTGCAGCTAAATAAGCATCAATTGTTAGCTCATCTATTTTATAAATAAACTTTAAGTGTGCTGGTTTGAGCTTTAGATAATCACTCATCTGCTGCATGAATAAAGGATCGTCTACAATTAAATCTACTTTTTTAGCTAATAGTAAGGAGTATGATTTTTGAATATCAGAGGTTAAAACAACTTCAAAGCCAAGTCCCGTGAGGGTTTGTGTTGAAAAGTCATTGCGTTGCATTGCAATTTTATACACTTTTGCTTGTTCAGTATTATTTATAATAAGATCATTTCGCTCTGATAGACCGATAAAGCCCATCTCAAATCGTCCAACTGGTCCAATCCAATAAAATTTTTTTCTCGCTCTACAGTGCGTGCAAGGCTGTATATAAAGGTGTTTTTTAACTCATCTGCAATTTTATAAGCACGTGCCCAAGGATACATTTGAATGTTAGGTGTTAGATCAGCCTCAGAAAATATATCTCTAATAAATTGAGTACCTTCACCTGCTACCTCGCCATTAATCAATACTTGGTTTGGTGGTGCTAACTCTGTAACAACAAGCAGGGCTTCCTTTGCTTGAACATAATACACAGAGCAAATTAAAAAAAGAGAATAAAGAATATATTTCACAATAGCGAATCGTCATTCGGTTAGCTTAAGTAATAATAAGTGTGGCTGAAAATATGAAAAACACAAAAAATTATTTATGTGAACTTGTTACTAAGATATTGGTTTATTTGAGTTATGTATAACTATAAAGGAGGCTAGATAGATAAGTGGCTTGAAGTTTGAAGTAGGTGAGGCTAAAAAATTAAGGCCTAAAACGATAAAAGGGCCTTGCGGCCCTTGGTGAAGTATCGTTCAAGTCAGATAGAGCTTTAACCCCTTAAAGCGCTATCCTCTTGTTTTGCAACACCGGTGTTCATCTCAATAAGTTTCTAAGCTAGCGAGAGGAAAAACCCAGCAATTGCTGCGCTCATAAGGTTAGCCATAGATCCTGCTAACACTGCTCTGAGCCCTAAGCGTGCGATATCCTTCCGCCGACTAGGCGCCATACCGCCTAACCCACCTAGTAAAATGGCTATCGATGATAAGTTAGCAAACCCACATAAAGCAAAAGTAACAATTGCTTGTGTGTGCGCACTTAACGTATCGCGATAATTTATAAAGTCTAAGTAAGCAACAAACTCGTTCACTACTATCTTTTGACCAATAAAGCTGCCGGCTATAATCGCTTCATCCCATGGCACACCTAGTAACCATGCAACTGGAGCAAATACATAACCTAATATTTCTTGAAGCGTTAATGTTGGGTAATCAAACCACCCGCCAATACCGCCTAATAAACCATTTAATAGTGCAATTAGCGCTACAAAAGCAAGTAACATTGCACCTACATTAAGTGCTAAATGCATACCGTTTGCAGCACCTGATGCAGCTGCATCAATTACATTTACAGGCTTATCTTCGTCATCTAAATCTAAATCAGCTAAGTTATCTCTAGGCGTTTCAGTTTCTGGCACAATCATTTTTGCCATTAAGAAACCACCTGGTGCAGCCATAAAGCTTGCAGCAATAAGATACTTAAGATCTACGCCAATAATTACGTAACCGGCCATTACAGAGCCTGCTACAGTGGCTAAGCCACCTACCATTACTGCAAACAATTCCGACTTTGTCATCGTTGCTATAAATGGCTTAACTATTAACGGTGCTTCAGTTTGGCCTACAAAAATATTTGCAGTTGCTGAAAGCGATTCTGTGCGAGAGGTCTTCAATAATTTTTGTAAACCGCCGCCTAAAATCCTAATTATCCAATCCATAATGCCAAGGTGATATAACACAGCAACAAGCGCTGAGAAAAACACGATAACTGGCAAAACTTGAATTGCAAAAATAAAACCTAATGTGTCTTGTGAGGCGAGTGGACCAAATAAAAACCCAATACCATCATTAGCATAACCAATAACCGACGATACGGCTGATGACATGCTAGTTAACACATTTTTTCCTGCTTCGAAAAACAGAACAAAACCACCTATAACAATTTGCATCGCAAATGCTATACCAACGGTTCTTAAATTAATTGCCTTGCGATTAGTTGACGCAGCAAAGGCAATGCTTAGTAGCACACACATGCCTACTAAGCTCATAAATGTTGTCATACAAATGTTTCCCGTTGTTATTCTTGTAGTAAATATTTAATTTTACTTTTTATTATATCAATCGCAACGCGGTTCATGCCGCCTCGAGTCACAACTAAATCAGCGTTATGCTTAGAAGGCTCAATGAATTGATAAAACATCGGTCTAACAGTTGCCTGATATTGCTCAACAACAGATTGTAATGTTCTGCCTCGTTGCTCCATATCACGTTGCATACGACGCATTAAACAAATATCTAAAGGTGTGTCTATAAACACCTTAATATCAAATTCTTTATTAAGCGCTTTATCACTCAGTAGTAAAATACCTTCAACAATGAGTATTTTAGCAGCTGGCACTCGGCGTGTGGTTGCGCTACGCGTGTGCTGAGCATAATCATACGTTGGTACTTCTACTGAGTTACCACAACGAAGTTGCGTTAAATGCTCAAGCATTAATGCGTGTTCAAATGCATCTGGATGGTCGTAATTTGTTTGCGTACGATGAGCCATCGGCAAATGCGACTGATCCTTGTAATAAGCATCTTCTTCAATAATGGCGATAGCGCCTGGTTCAAGCTCATTAACCAATTCATTGTAAATTGTTTGGCTAAAAAGAGATTTGCCCGACGCTGATGCGCCTGCAATGGCTATAATAGTAGTTCGTGTCACTAAAGTTCTCATCCACACAGAAAGATATATTGTTGGTAGATCACAATAGCAAAAAAGACACGATTAATCTCTTTTGCTTCGCTCAAGGGTGCAAATTTATAATGTTTAGGTTTTATGAAACAGGACTTTTGTCCTGTACGGAAAATTCGATCAGCGGATAAAGTAACCACCTAGAATCAAAGTGAGGTCAAAATGGCAAGAGCAATTATTTTAATGGCAGATAGCCTAGGAATCGGTGCAGCACCAGATGCAGATAAATTCGGCGATCTTGGGGCTAATACATTCGCTCACTTACTAAAAGCATATTACGACGAAACAGGCAGTGCACTGTCTCTTCCTAACCTATCAAAACTTGGGTTAGTGGATGCATGTGAAGCTGCCGGTGGCGAACCGTGTTTAATTTCAGACCGCCAAGCTCCTCAAGGTGCATGGGGTTACGCTAAAGAAATCTCTAGCGGAAAAGACACGCCATCAGGTCATTGGGAAATGGCAGGCGTACCTGTGTTATTTGATTGGGGATATTTCCCAAAAACACAGCCAAGTTTCCCACAAGAATTTATAGACGAGTTTATCGCTCGTACAGGTATTCCTGGCATTTTAGGCAATTGCCATGCATCAGGAACTACCATTTTAGAACAGCTAGGTGAAGAGCACGTAAAAACAGGTAAACCAATCTGTTACACCTCAGCTGATAGCGTGTTTCAAATAGCCGCGCATGAAGAGTCATTCGGCCTAGAGAAGCTTTATCAAGTTTGCGAAATCGCACGGGCGCTACTTGATGAAATGAATATAGGACGAGTGATTGCGCGGCCATTTTTGGGTTCAAATAGCCAAGACTTTGCTCGAACGGGTAATCGTCGTGACTATTCAGTACTTCCGCCTGCACCAACATTGCTAGATGTACTAGCAAAAGACGGCGGCGAAGTAATTAGTATTGGTAAAATTTCAGATATTTACGCGCATCAGGGCATAACCCAAAAGCACAAAGCACCTGGGCTTATGAACTTGCTAGAAAAAACCAGCGAAGTAATGAAAAGCGCGCCAAATCGTAGCTTAATCTTTACTAACCTAGTTGATTTTGATGAAAAATTTGGTCATCGTCGTAATCCAGTAGGATACGCAAAAGCATTAAAAGAATTTGATGACTATTTACCAACTATACTAAATCAGTTAAAAGCAGATGACGTATTAATGATCACTGCAGATCATGGCTGTGACCCAACCTTTCCAGGTTCTGAGCACACTCGTGAATACGTACCTGTTATTGCATACCAAGCAGGTATGAGTAACACACCATTAGGTGAACGCAACAGCTTTGCAGATATAGGCCAAACACTGGCACAGTGGTTTAGCTTATCTGCGCTTGATTACGGCGACAGCTTTTTAAATGAGCTAAAAACGCCAAATAAAAAGGAAAACAATTAATGAGTACTCCGCATATCAGTGCAAACGTTGGTGATTTCGCCGAAACAGTATTAATGCCAGGCGATCCGCTACGTGCGCAATATATTGCTGAAAACTTTTTAGATGATGCAGTACAAGTTACCGGCGTTCGTAACATGTACGGTTTCACTGGTACTTACAAAGGTAAGCCAGTAAGTATCATGGGTTCAGGCATGGGCATTCCATCAATGTCTATTTATGCACGTGAGCTAATTGTAAGCTTTGGCGTTAAAAATATTATACGTATTGGTACGTGTGGCGGTATTGGCACAGATATCAAAATTCGTGACGTAATTTTTGCACAAGGCGCAAGCACAGATTCAAACGTAAACCGTGCACGCGTACGTGGCTACGATTTTGCTGCTATTGCTAACTTTGACCTACTTTTAAACGGCGTAAACGCTGCTAAAGAGCTAGGCATTAAGGCAAAAGTAGGTAACGTATTCACAACCGACACATTCTATCAAGCAGATGACTCGTTCTATAAAGACTTAGACAAGTTAGGCATGCTAGCAGTCGATATGGAAACAGCCGGTTTATATGGCGTTGCAGCTGAATACGGCGCAAACGCAATGGCATTATTTACAGTAAGTGACCACGTAATCACTGGCGAAGCAACACCTGCTGATGAGCGTCAAAGCACGTTTAACGAAATGGTTAAAATTGCATTAGAGTCAATAGCTTAAATAACACATAACAGTTCCTTGGTAACGTATTCACTAAGTTTTGGAGACACGCCCAAAGTGAAGTGAGACTAAACCTCCAAAGCCGCATTTTATGCGGCTTTTTTTATGCCTGAAGAAAATGGGTAGCAGCTTCTAATTACTTATACCAATTCGCTTAATTAAGTGATCTATTTTGAGGATGGAAAAACGTGTTGATAGCTAGGCAAAAAATTCGCTATTTAGTTGTTCTAAATGAGAATTTTTTAACGCAGGTAGCGACACGTTTAGCCCCTAAAAATGATTAAGTATTATTGCGGGTTGGTATTAATTCAACCATCTAAAAACTGCGTTTTTAAACGCTTGCAAGCAGCGCGTCTACAGGTGGATTTTAGCCACCGCGTTAAGTTTTCCACGTAGGCGCAGAGCTTGCTCGCGCGAGAAGCGCAGCTTCTAATTACTTAATCACCCATCCTAAAAACTACGTTTTTAAACGCCCGCAAGCAGCGCGTCTACAAGTGAATTTTAACCACCGCGTTAAGTTTTCCACGTAGGCGCTAAGCTTGCTCGCGCGAGAAGCACAGCTTCTAATTACTTAAGCTAACTACTCTAAAAGCGCAGCATCTCTAAACCTATTTGTGTATAACAGCCCTAAAAAACAATATGCACGCAGAGAAGAAAAGGAGGAGCAAATGAGAAGAGCAAAACCAATGCTGACTCGGCATTATAAAAGTACAAGCGTTGCTTTAAAAGCTTGTAACCTGCGCGAATAGAAGTGTTTATACCAAGTTTAGAGTATGACTTGTTGCTCATGTTAGAAGCACAGTTTCTGATTGTTTTTATTATTTTAACTTCTAAGCTCTTCTCTAAAAGCGCAGCGTCTCTAAACCTCTTTGTGAATTAATCACTTTAGGTCTTAACTCTACGGTAGAGCAGAGTTTGTAGAGCGCAGTAAAGCTTCTAATTACACAACAAACATAACCTTTAAAAACAAAAAAAGGGCCAAGGCCCTTTTTTATGATGTTGCGCCTAATCATACAGGCCAAATACCGAGTGCTTAAACAACTTCACCAGCTACTATCGTATTAAAGCTGTCGTTGTCATGTAAGCTTGCAAATGCGCTCTCATGTAATAGCTCATTACGTAAATTTGGAGAGTATTCAAGTGCCATTTTAATGTCG
The DNA here is from genome assembly GCF_015864275.1 of Pseudoalteromonas sp. NZS11_1. Classification (NCBI taxonomy): domain Bacteria; kingdom Pseudomonadati; phylum Pseudomonadota; class Gammaproteobacteria; order Alteromonadales; family Pseudoalteromonadaceae; genus Pseudoalteromonas; species Pseudoalteromonas sp. NZS11_1. Next base: position 116,064 of record NZ_JADYXK010000005.1, on the reverse strand, counting down.
GCTAATGCATCTGCATGCTTATGTGTTAGCGCATAAGCACATGCTCGTTGCCAATAGGCATAACCATAAACACTATCTATATCAATGGCTTGATTACACAATTCAATGGCTTGTGCTGTTTCATTTATTTCTAATAACGCATCGGCCTTATAAGCAATGGCTTCAACATCCTCTGGTTTACGTTTTAAAATCTCATCAAATATTTCAATTTTATTAGCAAAATCACTTTCTAAATTGGCACGCATCCATAACGAATGAACCTCGTTGGTAACCGATATACGCTCTTGGTTACTGAGTATTTCTTCTGAGCGTACGCGTAGTTTTTCTTCAAGAATTTTTAATCGGTCTTCATACTCGTCAGTAATTACACTTACACGTGTATTTACAATATCTTCTACTTTGTTTTTAACATCGCGTAGTGAGTTCCAGCCCACTAAAACCAAAATAGAAGCCGTAGCGGTAATTATAAAAAATACATTATTAATAGTATCGGTAGTGTATGTTAACGCGCGATCTGCAGTATCAAGCTGTGCATGAGTAACTTGCTTAGTTACATCCTCACGGAGCTTTTGTTGATCTTGCCTTACGGCTTTTAGCTCGTCGAGTATGTAGCGCTCCATTAGCGGTTTAAACATAGACTCTTTAAGTTGTTTGAGGGCTTGTTGCTCTTGTTGTGCTGTAGGGGCTGCTGGTTTTTGTTCAGCAGAATTTACTATGCCCGAAAAAAAAGTTAAACAAACAAAAAGTGTAGATAGGTAATAACGCATCGGTACGCCTAATTAAATTAATTACTGTAATAACTTTAACATGCAGGGCTGAATGGCACTAGGGCGCGTTGACTTTTCAGGATTAAAATTGACCTAATTTAGATAGGAGCAATAGTTGTAAGAATTTTTTAGCCTAGTGAGCTTAGCAATAACAGGTTAAAGCATGAGCATTTTGCTAATACTTAGGTGGTTTTAAGAAAAAATAGGCAAAAAAACCAGCTCAATATGAGCTGGCAAAAACTGCTTAAAACAACAATATGTCGTAGGGATTCACAGGAGAACAACTTTATACTAACTGAATCTTTATGAACAAATACTTAATTCAATTCAATTAGTTAAAAATATAAGAATACTCAAAGTATTCGGTTTATAAAGTAAAGGTGCATTGGGCTTAAGTAATGCACCTTTATAATTATAACTATATAACTACAATTTCATGGTGAAGGGGGGTATTCCAATGTGCGCTTTAAATAAATTAAAGCCACTTTCAAACCCTTCACATACCATTACGCCGAAATTTTTCAATTCGATCACAGGTCTAGTAAAAAGGTTAAGGTTAATTCACTAATTTGTTTTTTTATCTTACGTAATACCTTACACGAGCGTCATCAGATTTATTTTTACTATTATTTTGAACGTAATTACAAAGCTATTGTTAAATACATCATTAGCAAAAGGCCAATCAAAAATATAAATTGGAGCAATCGTTTTAAATAGTATGTTGAGGCTGGCGTAGCATAATTTATGCGCCTATATTAAGGATACGTAAGTGTTTAGGCAGGCACACTAAATAATAAGTAAGCCGATTAAATAAAAATAACCGTTACTTTTTAAAAAGTTATAAATACATAAACAACAATACTGATTGATTAAGTATTTTACTTTTCTATTATAAGGATTCCAGAATGAGCAACCCTAAAGCAGGCCAATGTCCGGTCATGCACGGCAGTAATACTAAAACGTCTAATCCCAATACTGATTGGTGGCCAAATGCCCTAAACTTAGACATTCTTCATCAGCACGACACCAAATCAAATCCATACAATAGCGACTTTAATTACGCTGAAGCATTTAAATCAATCGATCTTGACGCGCTAAAAACAGACGTAAAAAGCTTAATGACCGATAGCCAAGATTGGTGGCCAGCCGATTGGGGACATTACGGCGGTTTAATGATTCGTCTAGCATGGCACTCAGCGGGTTCATACCGTTTGGCCGATGGTAGAGGGGGCGGTGGTACAGGTAATCAACGTTTTGCGCCACTAAATTCATGGCCAGATAACGGTAACCTCGACAAAGCGCGTCGTTTACTTTGGCCGATAAAGAAAAAATACGGTAACAAGCTTTCATGGGCCGACTTAATTATTTTAGCGGGCAACATGGCATACGAATCAATGGGTTTAAAAACCTTTGGTTTTGCGGGCGGCCGAGAAGATATTTGGCACCCTGAAAAAGACGTTTACTGGGGAGCTGAAAAAGAATGGTTAGCGCCAAGTGACGGTCGTTACGAAAGTGTAGATAAACCAGATACCATGGAAAATCCATTAGCCGCAGTACAAATGGGCTTAATTTATGTAAACCCTGAAGGTGTAAATGGTATTCCTGATCCGCTTAAAACAGCGGCCCAAATTCGCGAAACTTTTGCGCGTATGGCAATGGATGACGAAGAAACCGCTGCATTAACGGTAGGCGGGCACACAGTAGGTAAAGCACATGGTAATGGCAAAGCAGAAAACTTAGGCCCAGAGCCAGAAGCTGCTGACATACACGAGCAAGGCCTTGGTTGGAATAATACTACAACACGTGGGATTGGCCGCGATACAGTTACATCAGGTGTAGAGGGCGCATGGACTACGCACCCAACACAATGGGATAACGAATACTGTAAGCTTTTATTAACCTACGAATGGGAACTCACTAAAAGCCCAGCAGGCGCTCATCAGTGGGAGCCTATTAATATTAAAGAAGAAGACAAGCCTGTCGATGTAGAAGATTCATCAATTCGTTTAAACCCAATGATGACAGATGCTGATATGGCCATGAAAGTGGATCCAACGTACCGTAAAATTATTGAGCGTTTTTATAACGACTTTGAATACTTTTCAGACGTGTTTGCACGTGCCTGGTTTAAACTAACTCACCGCGATTTAGGCCCTAAATCATGTTACTTAGGTGCTGACGTACCAAGCGAAGACTTAATTTGGCAAGATCCAATTCCAGCAGTTGATTACACATTAACAGACGACGAAATTAGCAATTTAAAAACGACATTATTAAATTGTGGTGTTAGTGCCGCTGATTTAATAAATACAGCTTGGGATAGCGCACGTACTTATCGTGGTTCTGATAAACGTGGCGGCGCAAATGGTGCACGCATTCGTTTAGCACCGCAAAAAGATTGGCAAGGTAATGAGCCAGAACGTTTAGCATCAGTACTTAGTGCGCTTGAAAAAGTGCAGGCTGGCTTGAGTAAACCTGTTAGCATCGCCGACTTAATTGTTTTAGGTGGTACAGCAGCCGTAGAACAAGCTGCAAAACAAGCCGGTGTTGATGTAAACGTGCCGTTTGCTCCAGGACGTGGAGATGCAACAGACGAAATGACTGATGCAGAATCGTTTGATGTACTAGAACCCATTCACGATGGTTTTAGAAACTGGCTGAAAAAAGATTACGCAGTATCAGCGGAGGAGTTATTACTAGAGCGCAGCCAACTAATGGGATTAAGTGCACCAGAAATGTCGGTACTTATTGGTGGGATGCGAGTACTAGGTACTAACTATGCTGGCAGCGAGCATGGTGTATTTACAAATAGCGTAGGCTCATTAACCAACGACTTCTTTGTAAACTTAACTGACATGTCAAACCGTTGGGAGCCAACTCAAAAAGGTTTATACAATATAGTAGACCGTAAAAGTGGCACTACTAAATGGACTGCAACACGCGTTGATTTAGTATTTGGATCAAACTCTATATTGCGCGCACTTGCTGAGTTTTATGCACAAGACGACAACAAAGAGCGCTTTGTACATGACTTTGTAAATGCATGGGTAAAAGTAATGAACGCAGACAGATTCGATATTAAATAATCTGTACGCTAAATAAAAACGGGGGAGTAATAATTTACTCCCCCGTTTTTGCATATAGTCCCGGTCAGTATTACTTATAAAATATTGTAATTTATCTAAGTCATATAAAAATTAGGCATTAAAAAAGGCGGCAAAAGCCACCTTCTTATAAAACAATAAAACTTATAGAAGTGCAAAAAGCTTTTGTAGTTGTGGCATGTATTCGCTCACAAGTTCAAGGTTACTTTCGCTTACTAAAGACTCTGTAGACTCCTCAGCTGCGCTTGACGATTTACCAAACGAACCCATTAACGAACTAGCGCCTTTATCTTTAGCACTTTTCATACTTTGAAAACCGCCCATTACTTTATTCGCTGTTTCTTGATTATCAGCAGATAAACCCGATTTAAGGTTTTCGATATAAGCCATTGATACTTCAGAACCTACAGTTACTAGTTGCTCTGGTGTAAAGCCGTAGCGGCCTGTAACACCCGCGAAGCTTTTGTATAGGTCTTGCTCTTTAATCATGCTTAGTGCGCTATTAGCTAGAGAGCTTTGCTCGTCAACACTTTGATCTGCAGAACCACCTAACATACTTGCTAAGTCTAAGTCTTTTAAAGACTCTTGGCTGCTTGCCCAGCTCGTTACAGCTGGCAGTGCTTTCATATAGCTTTGAAGTTGACCTTCGTTAATATCTACTGCAAGGCTTGAGAAACTCATTGCTAATAAGCTAAGTGATACAAGTATTTTTTTCATTGAGCATTTCCTAGTATTAAAGTTGTGCCAATTAGAAACTAATAAGCAACACTTGCCAACACAAAATAATATATTGGCTGATTTTATAGTACAATTTATGAGAATTTATTTAAGTTCTAAGAATTTAGTTCATTCACCACAAGCTAATGTACTGATGATATAATACATTTTTGACAAATAGAGCTGAACACAATGTTAACAATTTCAAATACTGTCACTATCGATGAATGGGAACTAGAGCTTACGGCTATTCGTTCGCAAGGTGCCGGTGGTCAAAATGTTAACAAAGTAGCCAGTGCCATTCATTTACGCTTTGATATTAATCGCTCTAAATTACCTGATTTTTATAAAGAGCGTTTGCTAGCCTTAAATGATACAAGAATTACCAAAGAGGGCGTTTTAATAATTAAAGCGCAAAGCCACCGTACGCAAGAGCTAAACCGAGAAGATGCCCTTAAGCGCTTAAAAGATTTAATTCTTAGTGCTACCGTTGTTAATAAAGCGCGTCGTGCCACCAAGCCTAGCCGTAATTCACAGCGAAAGCGCATGGACAAAAAAACCAAACACGGGCAAAACAAAGCGCTACGCGGCAACATAAAGTTTTAGTTTTAAACGGTATTAATAAAGTAGATAAAGGACTTGATGCCTACATGCAGGCACCATTTTTACATCGTATTGTACGTATAAAAATATAAGTGAGGGGTAGCCTCACTTATATTTAATAACTATTAATACCTACTTAGCCATTTCTAAATCAGATTCTGCATTTGCCAACATTGCAAACTCTTCATCAGCGCTTTTAGCAACTAAGTGTTTTGAGCTATAGCCAAAGTAATATGCGGCGCCCACAATAAACAGCACCATAGTGTATAAAAATGCACGAGGGTCAAACGCATACACACCCGTTAATGCTATAAGCGAAAGTACTAAAGCAATACTTGACGTAACTACGCCACCTGGAGTTTTGTACGGGCGAGGTAAATCAGGTTGTTTAACGCGAAGTAAAATATGGCTCAGCGCCATTAATGCATACGAGAGCGTTGCACCTACTACTGCCATTGCAAGTATTAAATCACCCTCACCACTGAGTGATACTAAAAAGCCAAATACTGCAGGTACAATCAACGCACGTGCTGGCACTTTGCGATTAGTCGTAATAGACAACGAACGTGGTAAATAACCGGCTCTAGATAGAGCAAACACTAAGCGACTATAACCATAAATAATAGAGAAAAACGAAGCAACTAAACCCGCAAGCCCTAATATATTTACAACGGTTGCTAAGCCCTCACTACCCGATGCATTTAATGCATCAACTAAAGGCACTGCACTTGCCCCCATTGCAGCAGCACCGCCAGCACCAGGCACTAAAACAACAACTAAAAAAGCAGTAAATAACAAAAAGATCATTGCACCAATAATGCCTTTTGGCACATCTTTAGCGGGATCTTTTGCTTCTTCAGCAGCAAGCGGTACACCTTCAACCGCCAAAAATAACCACATGGCAAACGGTAATGCAGCCCAAACCCCGTACCAACCTAAAGGTAAAAACTCACTAGCTCCCACTGCATCGGTTACGGGGACGTCAAATAAGCGCGATGCATCAAAATTTGTGATTAAAACAAAAGCCGTTGCAATAATAGCTAATACCGCTAAACCACTTATTACCATCATTACTTTAAGCGCTTCTCCTACGCCCGCTAAATGAATTCCCACAAATAGTAAGTAAAATAATGCATATACCCATGGGCCATTAAATCCGGTGAGGGCTTCAACTGCCGAGCCTATAAAAATAACAATAGCAGCGGGCGCTAAGGCGTATTCAATTAATACGGCAAGCCCGGTTAAATAGCCTCCCGCTGGCCCCATAGCTTGACGCGCAAAACTATAACCTCCGCCTGCAGCAGGTATTGCAGCTGACATTTCAGCAAGCGATAGTACAAGCGCTAAATACATAACCGCCATTAATACTGCAGCAATGGCAAAACCACCCCAACCGGCTTCGGCGATACCAAAGTTCCAGCCTGCAAAGTCACCCGATATTACATACGACACACCCAAACCTGCGAGCAATAACCACCCCGCAGTACCCCGTTTTAACTGTCTTTTAGCAAGGTACTCTGTATTATTAGTAGACATAACCTTTCTCCGTTGATGTTTAGTTTTTATTTTTTATTTCATGTGTTTTTAATTAAAAATTACTCAGCAATTAAAAAGTTAGTGGTTGAAACCTGATGCTCAATTACATCATCTTGTGTGCGGTCTTTTAAATTAACCCCAGTTAGTTTTAGTTTTTTAGCTTCACGTAATAAGTACAGTGCGCGTCTCGCCGCTTCTGTATAAGATAGGCCTGCAGGGCGAATATTCGATATGCAATTACGACATGCATCGTTAAGTCCTGTTTTGGGCTCCCATGTTAAATACAAGCCAAGGCTATCTGGCGAACTAAGTCCTGGGCGCTCTCCTATTAACACCATAACCACCTGCGCATTTAGCAACTCACCTATATCGTCGCCAATCGCTACTCGCCCTTGCTCAACCAAAGTAATGGGAGCAATTTTAAATTGCTTGTCTGTTGTAAGGTGCGTTAATAGCTCTGTTATAAATGGGTATGCATTTTTTTGTACCGCCAACGACGAAAGTCCATCAACCACTACAATCGCTAAATCGTATTTAGCCTGCGCAGTGTGCTTTTGTTTATTCATATAGCTGAGAAGTACTTGCCTACCATTTTCATCAAGTTTGCGGCCTAAATCGGGTCGCTGAAGGTAAGTAACCCTGTCAACGGCTTGGCTGTGTAAATGCAGGGGAGGGGCAACCTCTTTTAGATCACTAATACTGCCTAGTTGCTCAGTCATTTCGTTAATATCAAGCGGAAAACTCACCGCATCACGCGCTTGTGCATGAGATAGCTGAAAAGCCAGCATTTCTGAGGTTGGCAAACTTATACCAGCGCGACCAAGCCCAATACGGGCGTCGGTAAAACGCCGTAAATCACTCCAAGGGTTGTGCACTACATTACCGTTATTTTTATGCTCATTTACTGAGTTATCTAATGGAGTGGTCGGTTTTGAACGTGATTTCATGAGCCACCTCCAGCAATTGCACCCAGAGGTTTAGCAAAAGCGGGAGGCAAGGTATCTGAAAGTGTGATGTCGGTAGTGCTTTGCATAATTTTCATTTTGCTTAGCCATGCTTCAAACTCAGGGGCGGGTCTAGAGCCAAGAACTCGACGCACATATAATGCATCATGAAACGACGTAGTTTGGTAGTTAAGCATAATATCGTCAGAGCCAGGTATTCCCATTACAAACGAGCAACCTGCAACACCTAATAGCGTTAGCAAATTATCCATATCGTTTTGATCGGCCTCTGCATGATTGGTGTAACACACGTCGCACCCCATCGGTATGCCTAGTAACTTAGCGCAAAAGTGATCCTCAAGTCCTGCTCGGGTAATTTCTTTACCATCAAACAAATATTCAGGGCCAATAAACCCCACCACGGTATTAACCAGTAACGGATCAAACTTACGAGCAACTGCATAAGCGCGAGCTTCACACGTTTGCTGATCAAGCCCATGATGCGCATTTGCTGAAAGCGAACTGCCTTGCCCAGTTTCAAAATACATCACATTATTGCCAACAGTGCCGCGCTTTAAACTCAAAGCGGCATCTTGCGCTTCAGCTAAGGTATTTAAATTAAAACCAAAACTTGAGTTAGTAGCCTCCGTGCCGCCAATCGACTGAAATACCAAATCAACCGGTGCGCCAGCTTCTATACATTCAATAGTGTTAGTAACATGTGTAAGCACACAGCTTTGCGTCGGTATGGCGTATTTTTGAATAACATCATCCATTAATGTCATTAATTTAATGGCCTGGGCAACGTTGTCGGTTGCTGGGTTTATACCTATTACGGCATCGCCATTACCGTATAGCAGACCATCGAGCATGCATGCAGCAATACCGTTAATATCGTCAGTTGGATGATTTGGTTGTAAACGTGTAGATAAATGCCCAGGGAGGCCAATAGTGTTTCTAAAAGCACTTGTAACATGGCACTTTTTAGCAATTAATATGAGATCTTGATTGCGCATTATTTTGCTAACAGCAGCAGCCATTTCAGGCGTAATACCTTGCCTTATACTTGCAAGTACAGCGGGTGTTGCAAAGTCGCTTAAAAGCCAATTACGAAAATCACCTACGGTTAAATGTGCAATAGCCATAAAGGCATTGGCATCGTGCTCGTCAATAATTAAGCGTGTAATTTCGTCATCTTCGTAGGGAATAAGTACCTCATTTAAAAATGTTTTAAGAGGTACATCGGCCAATGTCATTTGAGCCACAGCACGTTCTTGTGCTGATTGTGCAATGACACCCGCTAAGCGATCACCCGAACGTTGCGGCGTTGCTTTAGCCATTAACTGGGCTAAGTTCTTGAATTTATAAGTGTGTGTACCTAAAGTGTAACTGTACGCTTGCCCCATGATTTACTCCACATAACTAATATGATAAACCTTGGTATAGGTTTTGCTGCATCTTTAGCTATAAATCAATTTTCAATAGTTACAAGACAGCTTATTTTGTACCAAGTAACTATCGAATTTCGGCAAAAGATTATTTATTAATCCAATTCAATTGGTTACACACGCAAAGCGGTGTTAACTTAACCATAATAAAAGTGTAACGAAAAAGAGCACCCCCTATATGGCGCAGCAAAGTAGCTACAACGCACCACTAAAGAGCAAGGTGCAAACACACGATATAGACGAGCAAGCGCATAGCCTTACTCAATGGCAGCAAAAATACGATCAAATGAGCGACGGCAGCTTTTATGGTTTTATTGAAGAAACAGATTACGCCAATATTCATGTGTTTAAAGAATACACCGAGCGAGCGCTTCGTCAGCAATGTAACATCGCCCCCAATTCTGTTTGGCTTGGCATTCCTTGTCAGTCGCAGCAAAGTAAGATTAATGGTCTAAGTGTGGCAAGTAATCAATTTATGTGCCGTACAAGTGATAATGACTTTGAGCTGATAACCCCTGAGCAATTTAATATTTATGGTTTGGTAATCGATTGGAATTCAATTGAATATATGGCGCAGCTACAAGGCGTAACATTGAAAAACCTGTCATCTGCACAATCAGCTCGCTTATCGGTGAGCAACTCATCATTACAAACGGCAAGGCAAATAATTAATAGCATGGTTGTAGGCAAGGGCTTTGGACTTAAAACCGAATCGCAACAAGATATGCTAAACATGTTGGCACTACACTTATTACAGGCAGATAATCCACAACAAAATATTGCGCCAAGTTATAAACATAGAAAAGCCGTAGTAGATAAAGTAAAAGATTACGTGGCCACAAATCCACAAAACCCAATAACCATAACCGAGCTGTGCGAGCTTGCTTTTGTAAGTAGGCGCACACTTCAGTATAGTTTTGAGAGTATTTTAGGAATTAACCCTTTGCGGTTTTTACGTTTAACACGCTTAAATAATGTAAGGCGGGAACTAAAAAAATTAAACCAAGATAAGCCAATTTCAGTAATAGCAGCCAATTGGGGATTTTGGCATGCGGGACAATTTGCTAAAGATTACACGCAACTATTTGGTGAAAACCCATCACAAACAGTTAAAAATTCAGCACAGCAGTTTAAACCACCGTGCTCTACAAACTTGTAGGTGCGAATTTACTTCGCGCTCATGTAACGTGGCTTTAATGCTTTAAAAGTGAAAGCGAGGTATAAAACCTCACCTACATCGTGCAAACAGCAAACCCGTAGGCGCGAATTTATTTCGCGCTTATGTAATTTAGCTTTAATACTTTAAAAGTAAAAGCGAGGTATAAAATCTCACCTATATTGTGCAAACACCAAACCCGTAGGCGCGAATTTACTTCGCGCTTATGTAATTTAGCTTTAATACTTTAAAAGTAAAAGCGAGGTATAAAACCTCACCTACATCGTGCAAACACCAAACCCGTAGGTGCGAATTTATTTCGCGCTAATGTAACGTGGCTTAAATGCTCTAAAAGTGAAAGCGAAGTATAAAACCTCACCTACATCAACACCGAACCCGTAGGTGCGAATTTATTTCGCGCTCATGTAACATGGCTTTAATGCTCTAAAAGTGAAAGTGAGGTATAAAACCTCACCTACATCGTGCAAACACCAAACCCGTAGGTGCGAATTTATTTCGCGCTCATGTAACTACATCGTTCAAACACCAAACCCGTAGGTGCGAATTTATTTCGCGCTTATGTAACGTGGCTTGTATGCTTTAAAAGTAAAAGCGAGGTATAAAACCTCGCTTACTATATTCAAAAGCCCTATTTGATCGGTGCTATTTAAGCCGCGATTAAATAGGACTCTTGTCCTGAATGCTTGTTGTTGCGTTTAAACGAACCTTTGCCTTTTTTAGCTTTAACCACTTGTGGTTTAAATAATTTAGAGGTGACCATCGCCGCTAGTGCATTGTGGTTTATAACGCCTCGCCCTGTATCTACCGCGCTGGTGTTTGCGGTTTTTGCTTTAGATTTTTTAGTCATATATTTCCTATCAACTAATGGTTATTTTAAGTTAAATAATAAAGAGGCTTTTATATTAGCCTATTTAAGAGATGGCGATTGTAGGCTTAATTTTCAACCGCGCAAGTATTTTTAATGCCCAACAGGTACTTTTTTATAATAAAAAAGCATAAAAAAAGCGCAGTTAATAACTGCGCTTAATATTACTTAGTTTGCTTTACTTTTTTATAAGATAATTAAAAACTAAAGCTTACTTTTGCATAGTACGTTCTGCCGTCAAAGCCGTATGGCAATGCGCGTACAGGGTATTTAAATGCACCGTTGGTGATAAAGTTAAGTACTTCGTCGTCGCCTAGCTCGTCTGGCGTTTCGTCAAATACGTTATCGGCACCCACCGAAAGCGCAAACATGTCGTTAATTTGGTAGCTCACGTTTAAGTCAACTAACACAGCAGATTCAACCGTACTTGTTGGTTTAAACGACCCTGTTGGCGAAAGCTCACCTGGTAATGAAATATGGTCGTTACCAAAGTATTTTACATCTGTTTCGCCAAAGTAGTTAAAGCGAATGGTTGATGTGTAGGCATCGCGTTCGTAGTCAAAGGTAAGCGTTGCACGTTCGCTCGGTTGTCCGTCGGTAAAAAAGCTACGTTGTAAATCATCAAAAGCAACCGCTTCAGGAATACCGTCTTCAGCATTTACGCCGTCAATTTTAGTATCGTTTAGGTTACCTGCAAAGGTTACTCCTAAATTACCGCCTTCAACTTCAGTGCGGTACGATGCAATAATATCAACACCTTGCGTAGTAGAATCAACCGAGTTTGAGAAGTAATTAGCTTGTACTGCTCCCGTTGCTTGTAGCGCTGCTACAGCGTCTGAGCTAAACGATACGTCGTCAGCCGTAAGTAAGCTGCCAAGCGTAATACGGTCTTCAATTTCTACGCGGTAAAAATCAACCGTTAGTGAAAGCTCGCTTGTTACATCGTAAACAAAACCAGCACTGTAGTTTGTTGAAGTTTCAAGCTCTAAGCTATCTACGCCTAACGCACTTGGGAAGGCTGTACCGGTGTTTGCAGTGAACGACTGCGTTAATGTGCCGTCTGAACCTAAGTTAGTTGTAAAGGCTGTATAACCACTTTGTTGAAGTGATGGCGCTCTAAAACCAGTAGATACCGCACCACGAACTGCAAAGTCATCTGAAAATTCATAACGTGTTGCTAATTTACCAATTAAATCATCCCCAGCATCTGAGAAATCTTCATAGCGTAGCGCACCACTGACGTTCCATGCGTCGGTGATCATAGTTTCTACGTCTACATAAACTGCGTAGCTGTTACGGTCGCTATCGTTAGCCGCTTCAGGGCGTAGGCCGTTATAAGCCTGAAAACCACACTGTGCAAATTGGTCTGGATCATTTACTGATGGGTACGAGGTATCCATATTTGCTAGTCCACAGGCGTATGATGCTTCATCGCCAGGCACTATTTCGTAGTTTTCTTTACGGTATTCAGCGCCTACTGTTACATATAAAGGTTCACCACGGCCAATATCTACAATACCGTTTACATCAAGGTTAACCGTTGTTTGATCAAATCTAAAACCACCTGAGTAACCGCCACTAGGGCCTGAGTTTGCTGCAATATCGGCATCGCTTGCACTTGGGTTGTTAAATAAATACTCAGCCGCGTAAGAAGCGTTTAATGTATTGCGTGATGTAAAGTCGTATTGGTTTTCACCATAAACAGCCGATACATCGTAATTCCAATCTGTGTTTATATCGCCTTTAAAACCAAGCGCGACTGAAATATCTTGTGCTTCGTTATATATGCGCGGTAAAAAACCATCGCTATATACTTGGGTTACGTTTTTAGACGCTTCGTTAAAATTACGGTAAAAACCATTACCCAGCGCCGTGCGCTCTGAGTAGCCACCAAACGAGTAAAGCTCGCCGTCGCCCATTGGTAATGCCATGTTGTAAAATAACGACGTAAATTCACTTTCTGAGTTACCTTGGCCCCAGCGTACGTCTTCACTTAACGTACCTGGTTCAACATTAAGCGAACCACCCGTATCACGCTCGGCGCGGTTAGTGCCATCGGCATCACGGTACTCAAGCGATAGGTTAATAAAGCCGCCTTCGTTGCCTAATTCAAAACCACGGTTTAAACCTGCTGAAATAGTGTCGCCGTCACCTTCACTTGTGCCGCCGTATTGTACAAAACCCGTTGTAATACCGGTTGAGTTATTAAGAGATAAGTTAATTACGCCTGCAATAGCATCAGAGCCATATTGCGCCGCTGCGCCATCGCGTAATACTTCAACGCCTTTAAGGGCCGTTAGCGGAATGGCATTCATATCGGTACCCGCAGCGCCTGCGCCAACCGTACCGTTAAGGCCAAAAATTGATTGGTTATGGCGACGTTTACCATTTACTAATACAAGGGTTTGATCTGGCTGTAAGCCACGAAGTGTGGCGGGTCTAAATAAATCAGAACCGTCAGATACTTGTGTACGCGAAAAGTTAAATGAAGGCGCTGTCGCTTGCAGGCTTTGGCCAAGCTCGGTAAAGCCACCTTTGGTTAAATCATCTGCGTCAATTAAATCAATAGGAGAAGAAGACTCAGTAGAAGTACGGTTAGATACACGCGATCCTAATACAGATATTTGCTCAATGTTTTTAGCAGCTTGCACTGGTGCTTCTTCTGCGTTAACAATGCTTGGTGCGCTAAACGCGAAAGCAACGGCTACAGCAAGTGTGTTTAAACGGTATGTTGGCATAGTGACGACCCTGTTTTTTTGTGTTCTTATAATATGTGTGTGGTTATGATGCTCATAACCTGTTGCAAACATCCTAGCAACATATGCAAACAAAAAGAAATGAAAAAAACTAAATATTTGGTCTAAGTATGCAAATAAATTTCAAGATAAGAAAAAACCACCTTTAATCGATTAAAATACATGCTGCAAGGGCATTAAACTTCAAAAAAAGATCTATTAACTTTTTATTTACATTGTGGTTTTGCTCGTTTGTTTACGCTTTTAAAGGTAATAGGCAGCGGATGGTCGTACCTGTCCCTAATGTGCTGTTAACTTCTATTTTTCCGCTATGATCGCTCACCATAGCGTATACAAGTGTCATACCCATACCGGTACCTTCTCCAACTTCTTTCGTTGTATAAAAAGGGTCAAACATATGCGCTATTGTGTCTTCACTCATTCCACAGCCATTATCTTTTACCTCAATACAGATATTTGTGTCTAGTTCAAAAATATTCACCTCAATAATGCAGCCTTTTTCTAAATCAAGCTCGCATGCTTGCCAAGCATTCATTAATAGATTTACAAAAATTTGATTAATTGATGATAAATTACACCAAATAAGTGGTAGGGGTTCAAACCGCGTTTTTATTTCGCATAATTTAAGTTTGCTACTTAATAATCTTAAAGCATTATTAGCACCCGTTGTTACATCGGTTAGTTGTTTATCTTGCGAGGAGGAGGGGTGGGCAAAGTTTAATAAGTCATGCACAATTTGTTTTATTCGTTTGAGCCCTTCAACGCTGTCGTTAACTTGTCCCTGCAAATTGTTATAAAGCCACGCATACGGATACTGTAAATTGAGTATGTCGATTTCGTGTTTAAAACGGCTTTCTTTAATTTCATTGTTTAAGTATTGCTCGTTAAGTTTTAGCAACGTGATAAGCAAAGGGGTAGAATTTTGTAAGCTTTCTATATTACTCATTGCATAGGCAAGCGGGGTATTTATTTCATGGGCTACGCCTGCACAAAGCGTTCCTAAGGTTGCCATTTTTTCGGTTTGCACAAACAGCATTTGCTGATGTTCTAAATCGGCTACTTTTTTTTGTAATTCATTATTTATGGCAACTAAAACGGTGCTTTTATCTTTGAGTAATTGTTCTGCGGCCAAGCGCAGCTTTTGTTCGTTTAAAAAAGCACGTTCAAAATTACCATCTGATCCATTCATTCCTTTCATCCATATAGATAACTTTATACTTAACGTTTAGTCGTCTACATGCAAATTTGCAACTTTAGTGTGAGTATTTATCTACTTATAGATAATAACCGCATTAGGTGACTCCTACTCTATATAAAAGGTAAGCATAAACAGGTCACGGATGTTTTTTTAAGCTATTATTTAGCCAGAAGTAATTTAAAGGCGGCGCAATGACTCAAGTAACACCAAACACACCCATGAATCAGGTTGATGTACTTTGTATTGATGATGACGAAATAGTACTACGCACGTTAACACGACTACTTGAAGTAAATGGCTTAACGGTTATTGTTTGCGATAATCCGCAAAACGCATTAACACTTTTTAAAAATCATGAATTTGGTTTAATTATTAGCGACATGCGGATGCCAGTAATGAACGGCGCCGAGTTTTTAGAAAAAGCGCGTGCGCTGGCACCCGACACTCAGCGCATTTTATTAACCGGTTACGCCGATATACAAACAACCCTAGCGGCTGTTAACCAAGGGCAAATAAATGGTTATATTCAAAAACCATGGCAAAACGACTTATTACTTCGAAGCATTAAAGATAGCCTAGAAAAATTTGCGCTAAAAAAGCAAAACAAAAAATTAGAAACACAAGTTAAGGCACAAAACCAAGAACTACTTGAGCTAAACAACACGTTAGAGCAACGAGTAGAAAAACGTACCTTACAAATTAAACAAGTTTTAAAAAAGCTAGAAGACGCCAACGAGCGCGAAAAACAAGAGCACAAATCAACCGTTGAGCTGCTATATAATTTTGTTAACGCAAACCCTTACCTTGATGGCAACAAAGCACAAAATATTGCAAATACCTGCACACAAATAGCGCTTTACTTAAACCTGTCGCAAAAAAGCATCGATCTTGCCCCAATGGCGGGTTATTTAGCACAAATAGGTTTGCTTGCTATGGATCCTGAACTTTATAAAAAACCGCTAAATCGGTTAAATGAGCAACAACGTAAGACCTTTTATACTCACCCAAGTACAGCACAATTAATGCTAATGCCAGCAATACATTTACACGATTTATCGGATGCTATTTATTATCAGTTTGAACGTTTTAACGGAAATGGAATGCCCAAAGGCCTTGCCGGAAACGACATACCGATAGGGGCTATGGTATTAGGGTTAGCGCGCGACTATTGGGATGCGTTTGAGCAGAGCAATGCAAGCGATGAAAAGCAGCGCCACGAGGACGCACTCGAAAGTGTAAAACTTTATAGTGGTTCGTTTTACCACCCTAAAATAGTTCGTGCGCTTGAAGCAAGCCATGCAAAACTACACGAACAAAAAAGTTCAGCAGGATCAGTACTAATTTGTAATGCTCATGAACTCAAAGATCAAATGATACTCGGCCATGCTCTGCACAGCCATTCGGGTATAATGCTGCTGCCTAAAGGTCATGTGTTTAGCCGCAAATCAATAGAAAAACTGCAGCAACTAGAATCTAAAAAACCAGCCCCATTTAGAATTATGGTTAAAACTGCTAAATGATTGATCTAAACGGCAGTTTTTTTCGTTACAATGTGCATAAAATACATTATTGAATTTGCTTGAAGGAGCACTCTGTGTCGCGATTTTCTGCGGTTACTGACAATCCCCATGATGGGCGTTTTAACCAAAAAACGGGAATACTACTTACTAACCTAGGTAGCCCTGATGCACCAACAGCTGCTGCGCTTCGTATATACTTACGTGAGTTTTTATCAGATCCACGCATTGTAGAAATACCACGCCTAGTATGGATGATAATTTTACATGGCATTATTTTGCGTGTGCGCCCTAAGCGTTCGGCTAAATTATACGAAAGTATATGGACCGAAAATGGCTCACCGCTTACTCACATTACTCGCCAACAAAGCGTAAAGCTAAATACCTTATTAAAAGAGCAAGGTTATACCAATACCGAAGTAGTAATGGCTATGCGCTATGGTAATCCCTCAATAGAGGCTGGCCTTGAGGAGCTTCGTGATAAAGGCTTAACGCGTATTATTATATTGCCAATGTATCCGCAATATTCTAGCCCAACCACGGGTTCAACGTTCGATGCTGTATCGAGCGTACTGCGTAAATGGCGCTGGGTGCCAGAGCTGCACTTTATTAATGGCTATCATAAAAACACCCGTTATATTGAGTCACTTGCTAATAGTATTAGTGAGGATTTAGAAGCGAATGGTATGCCACAAAAAATTGTTTTTTCGTATCACGGTATGCCTAAACTATTTTTAGAGCGCGGCGATCCGTACCATTGCCTATGTTTACAAACCACACGCTTAGTTGTAGAAAAACTAGGCCTTGATAAAGACAAAGTAATTAGTACTTTTCAAAGTCGATTTGGTAAAGCCGAGTGGTTAAAGCCATATACCGATGCAACGCTTGAAGCCCTGCCTGATGAGGGTATTACCGATGTAGCCATTATCAGCCCTGCTTTTAGCGCCGACTGCCTAGAAACACTTGAAGAGCTAGAAGGCGAAAATCGTGAAATATTCGAAAACGCAGGCGGCAAAAAGTACCGTTACATAGCGGCACTAAACGACAGAGACGACCATATAGAAGCTGTGTTTGATGTTATAAAACCTATGTTGTAACCCAAGCTTACTAAAGTATATAGCTAAATATATTTCGCATTAAGCGGTGTTAAAATTAACACCGCTTTTTTTGTTTTTAGGGCTTTTAAAATATTTAGTTAATTAATTCACAAAGAGCTTAAGAGACGCTGCGCTTTTAGAGTAGTGATAAAACATAAATATACTGGTTTTTGTTTTTAGCTTTTCTCATTTACTCCTCTTTTACTTCTCATTGTGCAAATAAAAGCTTTTAAATAGCTAATTAATTCACAAAGAGGTTAAGAGGCGCTGCGCTTTTAAAGTAAGTGATACATATTGGCCGATCTGGTTTTTCTCAGTTATTACTGATTACTTTATCTTTGTGAAAGAAATTACTTATACTTTTAATAATAATTAAAATAAATAAAAACGCATTGTGGAAGGGGGAGAATACCTAAGCAACAGCAATTAAACGCTATCGCTTAAAGTATAAATCAATCGCTTTAGTGAGGAGCTCGTCGAGTTGTTCTTCAAATTCTTCAATATTAATATCAAAGTGCTTTAAGTAAGCCCGAGCCTGCACAAGGGATAAATTACGGCTGTTAACGCTATATTGTCGCTCGTCTATGGCTTTATCGTAACGAGGTAAAAATACAAATTGGCCATAAAATGGTGACTTAATATGTTTATTTGCAAAACGACAAAAATCTTCAACATGCTCAGCACCCTTAGGGCCAAGGCAACCGGGCTCGATGCGATACATTAAGCGAATTTTTTTGTCGTCATTTATTTGCATATAAAGCCTTTATCTAAAAAACAGTACGCGTACTATTTTTCCATCTTTAATTTGGTAACTCGAAATAAGTTCTGAACGTTTATCAACTACCTTTTCGTCAGTTGAGCAGGTTTCTGATAGTTCGTGATCAATCACTATATCACCGTGCACTATGCGCTTAATTGGTGATGAGTGAATACACTTTAACTTTTTAAACATTAGCCCATAACGTTCTATTAGTTTTTCTTTACCTTTAAATAATAGCTCATTAGGGAAAATATAAAACTCAACATCTTCGGCATATACCCGCAGAAACTCTTCAATGTTACGCGCGTTATAGGCTTTAACTAACTGCTCTACTACCGCAAGTGATTCGCGCGATTGCTTAGCTTTAGTTTGCTGCTTAACTGTTAGCGCTTCTTTTGCTTGCGTAACTGCTTTTTCAGCTTCGGCTACTGCCACTGCTTTTTCTATTTTATTTTTAGGCTTTTCAGTGGGTTTAATCTGCTCGTTACCTAATACTTTTGAATCGTCTGGTTTAGTCGCATCAATTGTTGGCTTTTTAAGCTCAGGTGCTTTGTATTCAAGCGTATTTACTTTGTCGTCAGCTTTAGCCTGAGTTGTTGATTGCTCATCTTCAACTTTTGGTTTTTCAACGTTTGCTTGAGCTTCAACTTGCTGCTCTTTTTGCTCAGGCTCGCTTTGTTCTGCGGCGTAAGTAATAAGTGCAACTGTAGTAATTAACGAGGCAAAAATAATAGATAACGGTTTCATAACTTTCCTAAAATGAACACTAAACACGTGTAATACCAATTACATTAAATAAGCGATCTATTATAGCGTCAAGAAAATAGCACAATAACAAGGCGAAAATTGTGACATATAGTTGTTCTATATGAATAACTTTTAACGCAGTTAGTGAGTTATTTAATGCGATAGAATGATCATATTTTTGATAATATTGGTATAAGGGTGCAACATAGCAAATTTTAACGTTATCGGGTAGTTAATACCACCACTGTAGCCTACCAGTACTGCTCTACAGTAATGTTACCGGGTGCTTTGCGGCGGTTACGCGTAAAGTTTTTATCGAGAAGTAGCGCTGTTGTGTCTTTTACCATTTGTGGATTTCCGCAAATCATAAATTGCGCGTTACTAGGCTCAGGGTTTAATTTTACATGTTCAAACAAGCCGTTGCTCTCAATAGCGTTAGTAATCCGGCCACTTAAGCCTTGTAATGGCTCTTCTCTACTTACAACAGGAATATAGTTGAGTTGCTCTGGGTACACTCTTAATAACTCGTTAATAAGTGCCTGATAGCTTAAGTCGTTATTAAAACGTACACCATGCACTAAGTTTATGCTTTTGTATTTTTTCCACACATCGGGCTGTTGCAATATTGATAAAAAAGGCCCTATGGCAGTGCCAGTACCTAACATCCAAAGCTGATCGCTTTGTGGTATTTCATCAAGGGTAAAAAAGCCAGTTGCGCGTTGTTCTATTAATACGGTTTCGCCAGGTTGTAATGTAGCTAAACGAGGAGAAAGCAAACCGTCAATAACGTTAATAAGGTAAAATTCAAGATCGGGATTTTCAGGGGCATTCACATATGAATAAGCCCGAGCAATACGCTTGTCGCCATCCATTATAGAAAGCTTTGTAAATTGCCCTGCTTTAAACGGCTCTACATTAGCATTAACGGTTAAGCTAAAGAGCGTTTCGCTCCACCATGTTACGCTTTTTACTGTTGCTTCAACCCAATTAGACATAGTTACCTCTTGGTTTAGCCATTAAAGTTTTAAATAACTCACTCCATAAACATTAGCATTAAGTGACAAAGACTTACAGGAGAATATGACTCGATTTAAAGCAGTAATGTATGCAGAATTTACCAATAAAATAATGTGAATAATTAGCTCTGCGATAAGAGCCATTAATTGCATAAGGAAAAGCGAAGCAGCAGTAACTAAGAAAAATAAAGTCAAAAAAACAGTGCTTTTTTATTTTATCACTCACTTTAAAAGCGATGCGTCTTATATCACCATTAGTGAATTATTTACTTGAAAAACTATTGCACTAGGAGAAGCCAAAGAGGAGTAAATGAGAAGAACCAAGCCAGAAACGAGTATTTTATCACTGACTCTAAAAGCGTAGCGTCTCTTAACCTCTTAGTGAATTATTTATTTAAGCCTTTATTAATTAATTTTATAGTTAAACTCAAATTCCACACATAAAAAAACGGCGCTAAATTTAGCACCGTTTTTATAAGCAATTAGAAAAAGTTTACGCTTTTTTCTCTTCACAACTTGCTAGGTATTCGTCAAACGTACCTTGGAAGTCGATTACTTTTTTATCTTTAATATCAATGATACGCGTAGCTAATGACGATACAAACTCGCGGTCATGGCTTACAAAAATAAGCGTACCTTCAAAGTCTTTAAGCGCATTGTTAAGCGCTTCAATGGCTTCCATATCCATGTGGTTAGTTGGTTCGTCCATAACAAGCACATTAACGTCTTGCATCATTAACTTACCAAATAACAGGCGGTTTTTTTCACCACCAGAACAGTTACGCGCTTTTTTGTTTGAATCGTCTGCTGTAAACAACAAACGGCCTAACATGCCACGAACCATTAAATCGTTGTGCTTAGCTGTACGCCATTGCGACATCCAATCAAACAACGTTAAATCGTTTTCAAAATCTTTAGTGCTGTCTTGCGGGCAATAACCAAAGGTCGCATTTTCAGACCATTTAATTTCGCCTTCATTACTTTTAAGCTCGTCTACTAAACAGCGTAAAAATGTAGTTTTACCCACACCATTTTCGCCAATTACAGCAAGCTTAGCGCCAGCTTCTAGTAGTAAGTCGCCACCAGTAAATAATGTTTCGCCATCAAAACCATGGCCAAGCTTATTAACTTCAAGCGCTTGGCGGTACATTTTTTTACCTTCGTCAAACGAAAGTGATGGGCTCATACGGCTTGAAGATTTAACTTCATCAAGCTTAATTTTATCCATTTTTTTAGCACGCGAACTCGCTTGCTTAGCTTTTGACGCGTTAGCACCAAAACGATTAACAAAGTCTTGTAGCTCGTCAATTTCAGCACTCTTTTTAGCGTTTTCAGCTAAAAGTTGCTCGCGTTGTAGGCCCGCAGCATCTAAAAACTTCTCGTAGTTACCAGGGTAAATACGCAGCTCGCCGTAATCAATGTCGGCCATGTGTGTACATACCGAGTTTAAAAAGTGACGGTCATGCGAAATAATAATCATCGTACATTTACGTTTGTTAAGCTCGTTAGCAAGCCACGTAATTGTATGAATATCCAAGTTATTGGTAGGCTCATCCAGTAGCAAAATGTCAGGATTTGCAAATAACGCTTGTGCTAAAAGCACGCGTAGTTTCCAACCTGGGGCAACGTTTGCCATTAACCCGTAATGAAATTCTTTATCGATACCCGCTTCAAGCAAAATCTCTTCAGCGCGGCTTTCTGCCGTGTAACCGTCCATTTCAGCAAATACGCTTTCAAGATCGGCTACTTTCATACCGTCGTCTTCGCTCATTTCTGGTAACGAGTAAATACGTTCGCGCTCTTGCTTTACTTTCCAAAGCTCCACGTCGCCCATAATTACCGCGTCTACAACGCTGTATTGCTCAAAAGCAAACTGGTCTTGGCTTAGGTTACCTAATTTCAACCCTGGAGTAATAGATACATTACCCGCACTTGGAACAAGCGCACCGCTTAAAATTTTCATGAAAGTCGACTTGCCGCAGCCGTTAGCGCCAATTAAACCGTAACGGTTACCGTTACCAAATTTAGCTGAAATGTTTTCAAACAACGGCTCTGCGCCAAACTGCATCGTAATATTTGCGGTGGAGATCAAAAAGGGTAATCCTAGATTAGTACTGACAGGAGTACGCTGCAGCAAAACGCCACAAACAAGAACCAGACAATAGGGTAAATTAGCTGGCGAATTATACAGATCAGCCACAACGAATGAAAGATAAAAGGTAGCTAATTTATAACCAAGCGAAAATAACGGCAATTCTCGTTTTTAAGCCACTATTTTTAGCGTGAGCGGTGATGCTTACTTACAGCGGGGAATATAAATAACCACTACCGCCAATAACATTAAATAAGTGTTGTAGCCAAATAACCACGTTATTGCCCATGCTTTAATGCACAGGCTGATAAATTAACTTTATAGCGGCCGCATTTTTGATAATTAGTTGATTAACCGTCGCCACGTCATCAAGAGTTAGCGACTCTTTACTTAGCATAAAATGTACGTTGTTAACGTTAATTGGTGTAATAGACTTTACCTGCGTAATTGAGGGGTGTTTTTTTACAAAGTACTGCGCAACAGCAGAGTCTTCAATAACATAGTCAATTCGTTTTTTATCTAACATGCTAAATCGATTATTTGCTTGAGCAGTAAGCACCACCTGTGTTGGATACTTAGTTTTTAACTGTTCAAGCTCGTTACCAAAAAAGCTCCCACGGTTAATACCAGCTGTAAACTTTTTACTAAAAAGCTCAGCTAAGCTTGTTACATCAGGCGTATCTTTATGTTTATAAAGCCGCATAACTTCGTCGCGGTAAGGCAAGCTAAAATGCGCATATTGAGCGCGTTGTTCTGTATAACTTGCCGCGTAGGTCATATCTACTCGGCCATTTTTAAGCTCAGCTTGAACACGCGAAAAACTCGGAAAATAAGTCCATTTAATACAAAATTTTGAATCTTTAAAAATAGCGTTTACAGCATCCACTTCTGTGCCTAAAAATGCATCACCTTGTTTTACAAGATAAGGCGGCCAATTAGTTTCGTTAGTGCCCATCACTAATGTTTTTGAACACGCAAGGGCATTAAAGTGAGTAAATAGCAGTGTAGTAAATGTTAAAAATAAAGTTTTCATTACACTCCTAGTATTTAAACAGCGCATTAAGTGCTGTTTTGTTTTTGTTTATATGATCATTAATTACTGCAAGCTCAGTAACCGACACCGTTTGTTTGCTAAACATTAAATAAATATCGTCTTTATTTACATGCTCAATATTGGTTACTAATTTGATATTTGAGCCTTTTTTGCCAAAATAAGCCCCCACTAACTCGTCTTCAATAGCAAAATCAATACGTTGCTTATTAAGCATTTCAAAGCGTTTACTGGTTGCACTGGTGTATTCAGTTTGCTTTTTATGCGTTGTTTTATATTGCTCAAATTCCTCGCCGTAATAGCTTCCAAAGTTAGCGCCAACGCTAAAGCCTTGTTTAAAAATATCTTCGAGGTTTTTAACGCTATGCTGATTATTTTTGTTTTCGTATAAGCGCATAACTTCAGTTCGGTAGTTATCACTAAAGTGCACATATTTGGCACGCTCATCTGTATAACTTGCAGCCCACCCTAAATCAATACGGCCGTATTTAAGCTCAATAAAAGCCCGCTTAGAATTTGGTAGTAACTTAACTTCAAAACAAAAAGGGGAGTCAGCAAATATAATGTTGAGTGCATCAACCTCCAAGCCTTGTAGTTTACCGTTAATACCCATTACATAAGGCGGCCAAAAAGCATCGTGCGATGCCACGCTAAAGGTTCTCTCACAAGCAAATACATTAAATGGAGCCGTAAACAGCAAACATAAAAATACGGTTATTAATTTATTCATTACGCCTCATAGTTATTATTTTGCTCATTATTACAACAGTATAAACCAGCTTTTGTATTTTAGCGGCGCGGGCTTGTTTAAATTTGTAAATATTTCGTTAAAAATTCATTTTTAGGATAAAGCAACTAAACTAGCGTTGTTGGTAACCTTATCTATGGGTACACTAATAATAAATTTATACATAGCAGGGCACGTTATGTCACCAGCCAAAATACGCAGTGATGTTATAAAACTCAGTGAATTAAGCACTAAAAAACCAGATTATTACTTTATCCAAGGCTACTTAATGGGATTAGGTGTATTACCTCAACTACTTGTTCCCAGTGAGTGGCACCCAGATCTATTTGGAGAGTTTAATATTCAAAACGAGACTGAGCTAAAATACCTCGAAAGCTTAATGGCTCTGTATAACCAAAGCATGGATAAAATAATTCAAAACGAATTAAAAATGCCAGCAAAATGCAGCCTATCTAAACAAGACTACCGTGAGTCACTAAAGCCGAATATGCCCCTACCAAATTACTGTAAAGGGGTTTTACAGGCGCTTAAAAATATAAATAAACGCATGCTCAATACAGAGCAAAAACGTTCTATAAACAGCTTTACTACAGTGTTAAAAGCATTTACAAGCCCCAAAATCGCCGCAAAAGAGTTTGGTGAATTTGCCCAATACAACGCCCAAGAATATAAACGTAATTATGTTTATTTTATGGCCGACGCTATTTTTGAATTGCGTTTTAGTAACGAGCGAGCAGTATTTGATGAAAACGAAGCCGAATTTAACAACCACTTTTTAGACGAAGAGCCAAATGAATTAGATGAATTTGATGAACTACTTGAACTAGTACTTGCCGATACCGAGCTAAAAGCACTTGAGCCAATGCAAATGCTTTTAGAAATAATGGAAAGTGGGCTCATAACAAAGCAGTTTATTAAAGACAACACCGGGTACTTTTGGGGTTTGCACGAAACCCGACCTTATATGATGCTTCGCGCGCATCGAGCAAAAATACACGCACTGCATGGTTATACCCAAAAAGCGCAATCAGAACTCGAAGAGTTATTAAAGCTAAACCCAAACGACAATCAAGCAAACCGCTTTTTATTAATGAACTGCCTAATTATTAATAAACAATGGGAAAAGTTAGAAGCGCTATTGGCCGACTTTGATTTTCAAGAACTACACACAACAGCAAGCCGTGCGCTAAGTGCTTTTGTAAAGCATGGTGATTCAAAACCAGCTAACGATTACAAAAAAATGCTCCAGCAGCAAAATAAACACTTTAGCAAAATACTCACCGGCCAAGAAAAACTAAAAGAACAACAGCCGCCATATTTCAGCCCAGGCAGTAAAGAAGAAGTAGCTGTTTACCTTGATTCGTTAGGTAAGCAGGCGTGGATTTCGGTGCCTGCGAGTCTTTTTTGGCTAAGAAAAAAGTAACAAAAAACGTTTAGCGTGATTTATATCGCGCTATACATAACGCAGATTCAATTTGAAGTGCATAACCGCTTTTAAATTTTTATTCAATTGCAGAAAGCACGCTTGGTAAGCGTGCAACATCAATGTCGCTTATGTTCGCAAAACGCCATACTTAAAATAATAAATTTCAAGCCCGTCAATTAACACATAACATTCAAAAATCATTGTGAATAACCTGCGCTTTATTGGTTTTACGTTGCCGTGTATTGTAACCGCCTACATTGGCGGCTAATTCATTAATGAGTACCTAATCACTCATTATTGGTATGTTGATATTTTAGAGCTAAAGCTTTTAGTTAAAGGTGAGCTTATGTCTCGTTGAAGGTAGCCAAAGGTTCTGATGTTTTTTGATTGAAATCTCACAAGGCATCCTAGGGTCGTAGTGAATGAAATGGAGCTCAGTTTTATTTTTTAAATTCTTTATTATCAAAAGCATATGTATAAAGTGTGAAGTACTGAAATAATTTACATTATAGTAAAGGAAAATACATTTTAGTAATAAATACCTAGCTTTTATTAGCTATATACTTAATAAATCTGTATTTATTAATTATGTTCATGTAAATTGTTTCTATATGAACACCAGATTAATGATTAGCTAGTTATTAATAAATAAACCATGGAGCGGTTTGCTAAACCGCACACCATTGGATAAAGGTCAATTATGCGGTTGAAAGAAGCCCTCAGCGTTTTATCAAAATCATCTCCTTATGCTGTATCCACAGAGCGCAGCACAAAGAACCAAAATGTATTAGATACTATAAAATCTTATTTATATATCCAAATGCCAATTGAATCAGCAGTAAATAAAGCTATCTCTTCGTTTGGCGCTAACGATAAAAAAGTACTGTTTTTATGTGGCAGTAGTGGCGATGGTAAATCCGAATTACTAACAAAAGCCAAAGTTGATTTTGGAACGCGCGTTAAGTTTCACTTAGATGCAACGCATAGTTTTGAACCTCATGGCACAGCTATTCAAACATTAGATAAAGTATTTAATGAGTTTGAAACGGCAAACACCCCCTTGGTTGTAGGCATAAATGCCGGAATGCTAGGTAATTACGCTGAGGAAGGTCAAAACCTATTAATTCGCAGTAAAATTAGCACTTACCTTAAAAATAAAAATGAGCAAGACGAAACAGTAATTTTTATAAATTTTGAAGATTATCCAAAATTTGAAATTAGTGACGAAGGTTATAAGTGTGACTTTGCTAAAAAATTATTAGAAAGAATCACGCAAAAAGAAAACAATATAATTCGGCAGCTCCTTGAAAAGGAAAAGCTCGAACAAAGCGATCCTGCATCGTTACGGTTAATTGCAAACTTCGAATTACTTAGCTTACCTTCTGTACAAAAGGTAATTATAGATTTGCTATTTAAAGCTCGCTTAATGAGAGATCAGTTTTTAACCGCACGAGCATTACTTGATTTTGTCCATGAACTTTTATTGGGGAATGGGTATTTATTCGATAATTTATTTGCCGGTGGCGATAATGAACTTGCAAATAAAATTGAAAACTTTGATCCAGCACATCTGCGTACTAAAGAAGTCGACCGTTTTATCCTTGCTTATGATCTAGGTTTACCAGATATCGAGTTTATGAATTTTAAAAACGCATTACATGTTTTTGGAATTAAGCATATTAATAGCGGTGCTCAGTATCTTCGTTTATTTTATCTGCTTAAATACGACGATTTTGCTAATGATTACCATAAAAAGTATTCAGAAGATTATAACGAGTCATTAATCGAAAGTTATATCAAGGTATATCAGTTACATAAATCTTATAGTGGCGATAGTAAGCAAAAAAATAGCTTAAAAGAGTTTTATAGAGATACTTTAATTTCCGCTATACGAACCTACATAAATCGAAATGCGCCAAAGTTGGGTAAAAAATTCTATTTACTCTCCGATTTCGGAGATTATCAAATAGCAGCTCCAGCTGATCTAGCCATGGATATCAAATCTATTATTGCTTCAACGACGACTAATAGTTCGTTTTTTAATGCGAAACTAAAGCTACAAGATAAACAGTTTAAGCTACCAATTAATATAAATCTGCTTTCTCTACTTATTAATATAAATAATGGCTATCGCCCGAATAAGCACGATAAAAACTCAGTGATACTTTTAGACGAATTAGCTTCTGAAATAATTCAACAAGCTAAAGCTGCTACAGAAATAGTTATTACAGGCATAGATGGTAAATATCACCTAGAGCTTGATGATGACGATATTATGGTAAGCGAGGGTTAACAAATGCCATTATTAAAAGAATTAAAACCAAAAAATAATAGTGCCGCTAGTTATTTTCCTGCTTCAACTAATAACAGCACAAATCACTATAACTGGAATACTGTCGTTGGTTTTTTTATAAAAAACTTACATAACATTAAACTTACACAAAAAGTCAGAACCCTTGATGATTTTAAGCAATTATGTAAAACGCATTTTGTAGAAAAGTTAGATGGCGAACCTTTTTGGCATGTTATCGAAAAAATGTATTTCGATAATCTGCAAACTTTTAACATAGCACCTGAAATGCAAACGTTAAAAGTATTAAACCCTGAAGAAAGTAACTCTGGCGACGAGCGTTTGTCATTATTATTTAATAGATTGATGGGTGATGTTGTAATAATTAATGCACCAGAATCTCGGCTTAACTTCCTAGAACAAGAAATAAAAAAAGTTTTCGACTCAGAAACAGAACAGGTTAGAAAATCACATATACCTCATACTTCTTACCTGCCATTTTTGTCAGAACAATTTCAACAAGACTTAAAGTTTCTAGTTAGTTACCCCGAGCATTTTTTACAAAATATCAAAGCATTTTTAAAACTGTACGGTTTCTTATATACGGCACAATTATCACTAAACATAAAAGGTTGGGCACAAAAGCCCGAAGTAAAACCTTGTTACTTTATTTTAGATAGTGAAAAAGCCAGTAAAGAGCGAACTAAACTGCAGCTTCACGGGCATAAACAAGTTGTTGAATCTAGCTACGCATTATTTCCTTACTTAGCATTAAACGAGAGCCTGCAAGATACAAAAAAGCAAATTAGCCCGTTATGGCAACTAGTTAATGAGCTAACCGATACTGATATTGAAACTTTAAATAATTACGCAGTCGTTTTTCATGATGATAGAAATTTAACGAGTCAACAGTACTTTGCATCGACAACAAGTGAGGCAATTAGTAATTTAATAAAGCTATTTACAGAGCAATTTAAAAAAGGTACCGGTCGGGAGGGGGCATTTCAGAAGTTTAATTCAGCGACCAGAGAAACCCTTATTAGACCATTTGAACAAAACCGTCGTCGAGCGGGATCATTTCTAATTTTAAACCAAGATTATTTACTGTTACTGACTAATTTATGTATCGGTCAGCACGAAAAACTGCGGCTACATGAGTTACTAATTGAGTTTCAAAAGCGTGGTATATTTTTCGATAAAAGTAGTGAAGAGTGTTTAATAGAGTTGTTTGAAAGAATGGGTAACGTAGAAAGAATGAGTGACAGTGGAGATGCAGTTTATGTCAAAAAAACTATATGAAGACTTTTTAGTTGAACATTTTTGTCAATGGGCAACTAAAGGGTTTGAGGGAGAAAGTCGCTTTCAGTTTCGTTCACCAGATAGCGATAACAGTTTAAAGCTTTATGAAGCAATGCTTCATAAAGCCGATACAACCGTTTCATTAGTAACAGATGACATAAATCAAACGCTTCCAGCAATTACCTTTGGTAATACAACGCTAATACCTGTTGTACATGGAGATAGTGACAAAGGGTTAAGTGAAAACTTCATATCGCACTTACGTGATTTAGTGTCAGCGCAGGATGGTCCTCTAAAAAATTGCGCACTGTTGGTTATACACAACTCATACCTAGATACACTAATAAACTCAGCACGGGATTTAGGTAAAAATGGAGAAGTGTGGCACCCCTCTACAATAAAAAAATCGTTAAGTGAGCTTATTTCGTCAATTAGTGGTACCGACAAAGTATCACAGTGTTTACTTGATCACCGTTTTAAACTAATCATTGAAGACGGTGCAACCATGTTTGGTTTTACTGAGCTTTATGATGCGTTAGACGACGGTATTATTCAATTTAGTGAGCTAGGTCTTTTTAACGATAATACGATTGTGAATTGGGATGATACAGATCAGATAGATAACCGATTATCGCAAAATCATCAGTTGTACGGCAATATTAGTGAGATTGTAGAAAAGTACCCTCAAGAGCTTGTAGAAAAGTTAGGTGACTTAGATCTTAGCGAAAAATTTGTAAACAGTAATTTTGGTGATGATCAAAATTGGGAAAAACTTGATTTTGGTGCAATTATTAAAGAGCGCCGCGACAATAAAGAAAACTTACTTGCTTTTGAAGATGAAACAATTGTAGGTCTAGATTTTATAGTGCGCGAAAACAAAAAAGAACGTCACTTAATAATTGAAATGCCTGCCGATAAAACAGAATTCAAAATAGAAGCTAGTTTTGTTGGTGGGAAAATTCAAAAAAATGAATTAAAACTACAGCATACAAAAGAGCCAATAGCGCTTGATGTAAACAACCGCTCTCAAAAACGAAGTGTTGCTGAAATTTCAGGTTTTTTTGATAATCAGCCACTTTATTTTAGTGTCGATTTTAAACGTGAAAAACCGCAAGAGCGTTTTAAATATAGAGTATTAGTTATACCACAAGGTAGTTTTTATCTTGACGACTTAACTGATAGCTTTTTACTTGCTACACACCCTAAAAAACAACTTATTACACTACAAACTAATGCCGGCACTTTAAAAATTGCAGAGCACGGAGAACTTGCTACTGTAACGCAATCAAATCAAACCTTTTCAGTTCAAGATGTTCAAACTGTCGATTTTTCAAAGTTTGCAAACGAAACAGACAGCTTAACGTTTGCAGTACAAAGTGGTTCTCATGTGCTTAATTTTGAGGTGGATGGCGCTGTATCGTCAGACACATTAAGCTTACCGTTGATTTTAGATACAAACCTTTTTAACCGTTTATACAACGATAACTTTAATGGCTTATATAACCGAGCAAAAGAAAAAGTTGTAATAGATGGAAAAGACCTGACCCCAACAGGAATGCGTAAATATTTGTTAAATTGGGAAGCAAAATTACAGGATGAGCGAATACTTGCAACTCAAGTTGCAAATAGACCAGAAGTCACTTTAGATAATATTAAAAACGCCTTCCCAGAATTATTTGCAGCTTATGATTCATTATTTAATTACCTAGACGAAAAAAAGGCGCTCATAAGTACTTGTTCTTGGGGCTCAGAATTTTTGGGCTTAGTGAATAGTGTTGTTAAGTGCTATTTATCTGAGGTTGAAAAATTAGAAACCAAATTACTGTTATCTCCGCAAGCTTTAATGCTAGTAAATATAGGTATTGCCGAGTTCGATGAGCAAGAGTATTTAACGCCTTTACACCCACTTACATTGGCTTATTTTGCACAACTAGTTACACGTGCTAGTGATGAAAACGATAATAGCTTTAATACCTTACCTAAAGCGACAATTAAGCGATTAAATGCAGAAGGTTTATTGCCTTTCGTATGGCACGCAACAGATGGCTTTGCTTATAACCAAGCGGTTGCTGATAATCGAATGTGGTGTAAATTTGTTTCAAATAAAAAAGCCGCTTTAACTTATGTACGCCCGTTAGTTAGACAAAAAGTAAGTGAGTTTACAAAAGCATTCGATGTACTGTTTGATAAAGGTGGTAAAGAGACCGTTTATATCAATTCAATTAATAATGGCAACAACACATCGTTATTTTTGGGCTTAGTCGACTATTTAAAAAAGAAATCTCTTGATGAAGCAAACCGAATTCATGTAAATATTTACGATAAAGAATTACAACGCACTTATTTTGATGACTTTGCTGATGCTCCAAGCTACGACGAGTTAAAAAATATAGCCGAGCTAGGTAGCGAAAAAGATAAAGCAGATGCCATTGCAGATATGCTTAAAAATCGTATCACCTATAGTAAATTTAAGTTAAGTGAAGACGATCCAATTTTTAAGTATGCCCATGTTAGTTTTGTCCGAAATGACACAACAGTAGAGCCTGTGCCCGTCGACATACTTGCAGAAAAAACAGGTGTTGCGTGCCATGGTTTGTTAGCTGGCGAAACAGCTTATCAAGAGCAAAATACTTACTTTACAACATTTGGGCTTAATAAACTGGATGTTGAAAGCACCGCAACTTTAAAGCTAAGCAGCCAATTTAATAACTTAGCTAAAGCAGCTTGGTGCGGACAAAAATACGAAACCAATAACGGATTAGCTTTAAAAGTTGCGGGTAAGCTATCTGAATTACTTGATAGCGTTTACGAAAACTCAGTGTGGACAATCATAATTGACCCTAAAGTTACCCTAGACTTTTTTAAAGGTCAAAAAGACACCGTACTGATCCATTACTCTGATAATTTTACAAACTCAGCAAATTACGATGCAATAACAGTTACTAAACGACGCGATCTATACGACCAAGTACTTTCTCAAGGGGTCGTAGGGTTAACCGATGAGTTTAATGCGTTTAATGGTGAATGGTTACTCAAAATGATCACCAGTAACGACAACGACCGTAAAGAGAAAAAAAGCATTATTGGTGCTTATAAATACGTAAATTGTTTATTGCATCAAAGCGATATTACGTGGGTGCCAATGAGCGTTGCTGAAATGATTCGCGTGGCTGGTAATATTGGCTTAAAAATGAGTGATAGTGACTTCTCTCGTTACTCACAAAACATTAAAAGTGGTGCCATATCTGACGACGTTCTATTTGTTGGCTTTAAAGGCACCAACATGTACTTATTACCGCTTGAAGTAAAAATTGGTAAAAAGCGAACTCACAGTAAAGGTATACAGCAAGCTAAAGAGCTTAAACGTTATCTGATAGAAAACTTGTTTGGACGTGATGACTTAGCAGGGCATTTATACCGAGGCTTGTTTATTCGCCAAGTATTAATGCAAGTTGATAAGTTTGAATTATACAAAGTATACGAGGGTGATTACTTTAACAAATTACAAAGTAACCGTGAGTGGTGGTTGCAAGGTGATTACCAAATTGCAGACGTAGAGAACTACCCGCAAGGCTTTATGATGGCATTTTTTGAAAATGCAGACTTTGCTAAAGAAGAGTTCACGCTTGAAGACAACATTCTGCAAATTATTCTGCCAAGCGCTAACTTAAACCGCTTTATAAGTACACCACTGCAAGATCTATTTAAAAATATTAAAGTAGAGTATTTATCTTATATAGATCAAAAGTACATATTAAATGGGGCAATAACACCTATAGAAGTTGTATTTAAAAAAGGTATAAACGACAGCTCTACTGATGATATCAATAAGCCAATTGAAAATGATAAAAGTGAAGAAAATACAACACCAAAACCAGCTAATGAAACGTTAGTAAATACAAAGGTTGTTGAACAGGAAAAGCCTAACTCTGATGTATTAACCGATAGCGGAGTTGAGTTTTTAATATCTAAATTAAATATAAAAATCTCTAATAAAATACCTAAAGCAGTTTCTTACAACATTATTAAGCTACTCGTTACTGATGAAGTGAAATCTTTTGAAATTGATAAAATCTATAATGAACACGTGACTGCTTACAAAGATATTTTATCTTTAGCAAATAAAACAGACGTTTTAAATTATGTAAAACTTAAAAGCAGAGCAAAAGAAGCATATCAATCTAATTACATTGAACAGCTTAAATTTATTAAAGCTGAGTTAGGTATTGAAGCAAATACTGTTGAGTTAAATTCTGAAAAAGATCTAAATGTTTTACCTCCACAAAATATTAAAAAATACGCCCTATCAACATTTTTAGAAGACACTGAAGAAGTTAATGGCGAGTTTAAATTTATAATAGAGAGAATAAAACAAGCTAAAGGCCGCACCATAACAATAAAAGAGTTTTTAGTGCTTGATGAGTCATGGTTTACTAGATTAGATAGAGTACAACTTAGTCATATAAGAGACTTACAACGGTTACAGTTCGTATATAAAGAAAAACTAGATGCATCAAGTAAAGCGATACTAGATGCAGGTTCGCAAGAATCTGATTTTAAAAAATTAAAAAATAAAGTTGTAACACTAAAAACGCCTTTATCAGAGTTAGACATTCCTGAAAAATGTATATTTATAACTGATATCCTAGAAAGAATTTATAAAACGCCACTAACCGTTAATGAGCTATTAACTGTTACTCCGCAGCGGCTGGAGTTTCACAGTGGAGTGACTAAAGAAATGATTGAGGCATTTAAAGCTTTTAAAAATGCTATTTTTCTAGATTCAGAAGACGACTCAGACGACCTCCAAAATAAAACCAGTGAATTACAAAATTTAGTCGCAGAAAAGCCAAAGTTTAGTGACGCTCGTAATTCAACTGTTGAAAAAACAATTAAGAATGAAAATGACACATCAACTAATGCTGAGTCGGTTACAAGTAAAGAAAGTAAACCTAAAGCAGATGATGTCAAAGCTGAAGATGAATCAGCACAAAAACCTAAAAAACACATAAATATACCTGAAGATATAAGTTCAAAAATTCATGAGTGGGCAAAAACAGCCTATTATGACGACCAAGAAATGTTCGATATTTTCATAAACGAGCAAAATAACGCGTATCTAAAATTACAAAAATTATCTTCAGAAGTTGTACCTCCTTGGTCTTTAGATGCAATAAAAACATATTCTGCAGATAAATACAGTGAAGACTTTGAAGAACAACTTAGAGAAATCGACAGGCAAATAAAATCATTTATTAAAATTGATGATATAAAGCTATCTGATTTTCCTGATAAATTAAGAGAATTTAAACAACAAGCAAGAGAATCATTTCCAGGGAATTATAGCCAACAGTTGATTGCTATTAATAGAGAAATCGACTTAGTTACCAAGTACGACAAAGACCCAAGTTTATTGATAATTGATGAAAACGCAGTAGAAAAACGTGAAATAGCTGAAAAAACGCCATCAACTATTGTTGCTCAATCAACCTCAGAAGAGCCACTAAAGGTACTGATTGGTCATGTAGTACAAAATAACGAACCGGTTTATTGGGAGCCAACTAATACCGCTAAATTCATGAATACCAACTCAGGTATTATAGGCACTATGGGTACTGGCAAAACACAGTGTACTAAATCGGTAGTTACGCAGCTTTATCGCAATCAGCATAATAATGTTGATGGTAAGCCAATAGGTATACTCATTTTCGATTATAAATCCGATTATGTTGATGAAAAATTTCTAAGTGCAACTAACGCTAAGAAATTTAAACTGTTCAAACTTCCATATAACCCTTTAAGCCTATTTGGCGATACGCCAATGCTACCAATACATACCGCAGCAGGCTTTTCTGAAACTATGGCGAAAGCTTATGGTTTAGGTAAAAAACAACAACTCAAACTAGAAAACATTATTCTAGAAGCTTATGACTTGGCTGGAATTAGCCCTGAAAACCCAAGTACATGGTCGAAACCAGCTCCTACTATTGAAGATATTTGGCAGTTATTTTTAAACCAAGAAAAAGTGGAAGAAGACTCACTTTATGCAGCGTTATCTAAGCTAGCTCGCTTCAAAATTTTTGAAGAACAACCTGAAAAAATGACAAGCCTCTATGAGCTTATCGACGGTATAACCGTGATTGAGCTGGCAGGTTATCCTAGTGAAATCCAAAACTTAATAGTAGCGTTAACACTTGATTTGTTTTACTCGCAAATGCAAAAACAAGGTAAGCCACAAGTACAAGGCGACTTTAGACAGGTTACTAAACTAGTACTTGTTGATGAAGCCGATAACTTTATGTCGCAAAACTTCCCAAGCCTTCGCAAAATATTAAAAGAAGGCCGTGAATACGGCGTGGGCGTTATTTTATCAACCCAAGATATTACCCATTTTAAAACCAGTGAGAATGACTATTCAGCGTACATTTTAAGCTGGATTGTGCATCGTGTTGCGCAAATAAAAACCCAAGATATTAAAGGCATATTCAACAAAGATGATAAGTCTGAGCAGGAGCTCCTGATGAAAAATATCCGTGAACTTGAAAAACATACCAGCCTTTATATTGATGGTGAAAAACAAATTAAACGCATTAAAGATAAAGCGTTTTGGGAGTTACTTAATGACGCCTAATGAACTACGTGCCGCCATACTAGGTGTTAAGCGTTGGAATCGAGGGGACGAGCGTGCGCCTAATAAACCACTCATGATGGCTTATGCGCTTGCTGGATATATTCAAGGTCATGGGCAAATGTTTAGCTATGAAGATGAGGTGGATAGAGATGTTCATCTTTTACTTAAACGTTTTGGTCCTTCTCGTAAGGCTTATCATCCTGAGTATCCCTTTTGGCGATTAGTAAACGATGGAATATGGCGTTTAAACAACGCTGAAAATTGTATCCTGAGCAGTAGTGATGACGCTAAAAAATCAGAGTTAATAAAGCACCAAGTTACAGGTGGGTTTAGCAATGAAATTTATGAATTACTACAAAACGATACACAACTTGCTATAGAGCTGCTAGAAACGATACTTTCAGAAAGCTTTCCTGAAAGTATCGTCCCCGAAATTACAGCTCAACTTGGTTTAGAGTTTACTTTTAAACAAGTGCAAAAACGTGATCCTAACTTTAGACGAGAAGTACTCAATGCCTACAATGGGAAGTGTGCGATTTGCGGCTTTGATGCGCGTATAAACGACGATTTATTTGCTCTTGAGGCTGCGCATATTAAATGGAAGCAGTTTAATGGCCCCTGCACAGTTAATAATGGTTTAGCACTTTGTTCTATTCATCATAAAGCTTTGGATAAAGGAGTATTAGGGATAACAGGTGATTATAAGATTAAATTGTCACCAATACTCACTATTTCAAATACCTTCGACTTGTTTCATCGTTTTGAAAATAAAAGTATAAACATGCCTAGGAATAAAAGTGATTCACCAGCTTATGAGCTGCTTCTTTGGCATGAAAAGGAGGTGTTTATTGGCTGAGTATAAGTGTTTTTTTTCTAAAGTAATGATAAAAACTTGTTCATTATTTAAAGAGGTCATTATGCCCAAGGCATTCCATTTTCTTAGGGTAACAAAAGAGTTTTTTATAACTATTTTATTCTCCCTATCACCAATACTTCTGAGCGCTTTGGTGATAGCTAGTTTTACAGATAAAGATTTTTTGGGAGCGGTTAAGGAGAACTTTAAGAGTGGTGAGGTATTTATATATACAGCGGCATTCCTAGCCCCATATATAGTAAATAGACTTAGTGAGGGGACTAAAGGGATTTTCAAAGAACTGATTTTCTATATTTTTTGGGCTGTATTATTGAGCGGTGCATATATTTTTATATTAATTAGAATTGAGACTTTGTTGAATAACACACTAAGAATAGAAGCAACAACTTTCAGTTTTGTTAGCAATGCTGTCATTTTACTCACTGCCTTTATTTGGTATTACAGTGTTTGGCCGAATCACCACAAAACACAGACCCCACCTTATAAACAAAATGAAAAAGATATGACGGATTTGAATAAAGCCCTTGATAAAAAGTTAGGAGGTTAGAGTGCCAAATATAAAAGCTAATTACTTGAAGGTAACGCAGCCAATTGGTGATTTTTACTGTTGCGTGATGAAAGCTTGTGACCTCTATAATATCTCGTATTCAGATGTGCGCTCACTTCATAATGAAGCAGAGGATGGTGTAGGTACTTACTTAGGAATACAGAGAAATTTAAGCCCAACTAGGGTGAAGAAAATAAAGGAGTATGTTTTATCTGTTGATGCAACCTTCCCTAATTCGATAATTATATCAATGCCTGAAAAGTATATTACATTAAAGGATAATATTTTAGCTATCAATTATGAATCTGAGAAAGAAGGTAAGGTTGCAAAGGTTTTAGACGGTCAACATAGACTCGCAGGTTTCGAAGAAAATAATGGGAAGTTTATAAATAAAGAGGGAGTTAAACAGGATTTTGAAGTTTTGGTAACAATATTTGTCGAGGCAGACCTCCATACCCAAGCACAAGTATTTACAATGGTCAATCAAAGCCAGACTAAGGTGAATAAGAGTTTGGTATATGATTTAGAGTCGTTGGCTATTGCTCGAAGTCCATACAGGACTGCTCATCAAATAGCTGTTTTAATGAATAATAGAACAGATTCTCCATTCTTTAAAAGAATAAAGAGGCTTGGAGTGAAGACTGTAGGAGTTAATGGTGAGCTTTTAACACAGGCCGCATTTGTAGAAAACCTAATAAAGTTGATCTCGAAGAAGCCTAGTTTGGATAGAGATATCTTGTTAGGAAGGAAAAAGAGCTTTATTGGGTTGAAGGAAAAGAAACTGCCTGATAATAAGAATGCTGATTATAAGCGGTTAATATTTAGAAAGAGCTTTATCGATGATGATGATTCAACAATAGCAGCTAACCTATTCAATTTTTTTACTGCTGTATCTGATAGATGGGATATAGCTTGGGATAAACAAAACTCTCAATCAGTTTTGAATAAAACGGTTGGCCTTATTGCTTTAATAAGGTTGCTAAGGGATATATATAACTATTATGTAGAGAAAAACATTTATGAGTATGGTGATGTAATATCAGAAAATGATTTTGCTAAGATATTAGTCAATATAAAGGTTCAGAGCGACTTTTTTGAGAGTGTAGATGCGGTATCTAAATCGTCTGGTTATATTTATAAACATTTATCAGCTGGAATATAAATAAAAGAGTGGTGGCTCTCGCCACCACTCTTTATTAGATATAGCTTCCAACAGAGTGAAAAATCGGGGTAGTAGGAGTTTTTTCGTATGGAGCTACACCAGTTTTTTTATCTTATTGGTACCTATTCCTGCTTCATAAGTCACCTACCAAAGGTAATAGAGATTTATGGTTTCTTATTGCAGAAACTCCATCCTCAACATGTGCTGCCCATGCTGTTTGTAATTCTTTATCAGAATACTCAGGGTAGCGCTGTTTAAGTAATAGTTCAGTCACCATTTGGGTTTTACCTAACCACGTAAATTTATCGAGCTTAAGGCTACCAGAGAGCTTGTAGTCTTTTTCTTTATTGAATATAAACCCCTTTTCGATAGAACGAAAAAATGCGATACGGGCTGCTACGTTTGGTGTAACGCCTGTTTTGCCTTTTAGGGTTTGAAGCTGTTCTTCAACGGCTTTTTTTAGCCACATTGTTTGTGGGAGCATGTTATTTCGCCTCCTGTGCAAGCTCGGCCCAAAAGTAACCTTCTCGCAGGGTTGAACAATTAGTATGTTGGTTAAATTCAATTTCGAACGCGTGAGACACTTTATGCTCAATAGCTTGATAAAAGTCTTCGTCTACTTCGGTATCGGTTGAAAGCAGTATTACTTGCTCACTAGCTTCTGGGAAGTAATGCTTAATAAGCTTATCGCGGTGTTTTGAATCTAAGCGACCAAGTGGTGTATCTACCACTACTGGCAATACTTTACCCGATAGTTTGCCAAGTGCCTCTAAAATAGCAAAAGCAAATATTTGCTTTTCACCTGCCGACATTGATTTACGGTTAATAATAACGCCTTCGGCATCGACTAGGTTTACGTCAAAGCTGGTTGGGTCTATTTTAGCAGAGAGCTTTAAATCTTCTTTACGGGCAAGCTTACGGTACGCTTTTATAAATAACTCTTCTAGCTGGGTTACGCGCAGCTCTGTAAGGGCGTGTTTAAAGTCTTGCAATACATATTGGCTAAGCTCAACACGCTCAACGGCTTTGTCGGCTGAGTGGTTATTTTTTAGTTTGGCGTAATCTTTTTCAAGACGCTTTGCGAGCTCTAGCTCTTTGCCTTTGTGCTCTTTAGCTTTAAGTAGTTCGCTTATGTATTCTTTACTTGTTGTATCGCGTTGCTTTTCAAGCTCGCGCAATGACGAG
Source organism: Pseudoalteromonas sp. NZS11_1 (assembly GCF_015864275.1). Lineage (NCBI taxonomy): Bacteria > Pseudomonadati > Pseudomonadota > Gammaproteobacteria > Alteromonadales > Pseudoalteromonadaceae > Pseudoalteromonas > Pseudoalteromonas sp. NZS11_1. The sequence continues at coordinate 76,507 of NZ_JADYXK010000005.1, read as the reverse complement.
TACAGCTTATGTAAATCGGCGGCATCGGGTGCTCGCTCAATATTTATTGAAAGCGAGCTTAGTTTATTTTGTGTTTCGCTAAGAGCTGATGATAGCTCTTTTATTAGTGCTTGCGACTGTGAAGCCTCTGTAACTTGTGAGTTTATAAGTGCAAATTCAGAGTCTGAAATATCAAGCTGTGGCTCGGCAAGTGCGGTTTGATTTACAAGCTGACCAAAGTAACTATTTACCGTTGCCATTATGTCGTTGCTTTGGGTATCGAACTTTTGGTTAAGTGTGCTTTCTAGGTTTGGTAACGCTTGTACGAGCTCGTTACCAAAGGCTTTGGCTTGCTTAATTTGCTGATCGCTGGTTAGCTGCTCAATTAAGTTTTGCATTGCCGTTGGCGCAAGCGCCATTGGTAGGCTACCGCTTAGCTCTTGGCGTATTTTAGCGGTTAACTCTTTTTCAAGCTCAATAAGATCGGAAGCCTGTGCTTGTTCTTGATCTTTTGTTTTAGCCCATGCACCACCTTGTGCTTGTATATCATGCTCTTTAGCGGCTATTTTCTTTTTAAGCTCAGTTAAGTATGCGCCAATACTATCGGCTTTGTCTCTTGTTGCATTTACTTGCTGGGTAATTTGGTGTTTTTGCTCTTCTGCCGCTTTAATTTTTTTAAGTGTGTCTTTATCAGCGGTTTCTGCACCTAAGCCTTTTAAGTAAATATCAAGATCGTTGCTTAGGCGGTTTATAATGTCGATACCTAGCAGTTTTTGTACGGCCTCTTTTAAGTAAGAGCCGGTATCGTCTTCTGCAAGTTCTGCTATTTTTTCACCATCAAAAAAGAATAAATCGCCAATTCCAGGTGGTACTATTTCATGCAAAAACGCTTGTACTTGCTCTGAGTTTAATGAGCTATCTTGCTCGCCATTAATAGTAAGCGTTAACTTTTCATCGCCCTCAAGTTGCCATTTACGGGTTACTTCGTAAAGGTTATGCACACCTTGATGCGTATGAGAAAAGCTAAGCGTTATGCAACCCTCAGCATCTTGCTGGGCTTTGGTAGCCGTTTTATTGGTTTGCTCGTTTAAGTAGCTTAGGTAATCTTTTTTAGTAATTACGGCACCAAGTGCACGTTTACCTAATAATGCTAAGCGAATCGCGGTAAGAATAGACGTTTTACCTGCACCGTTTAAACCACCAAATAAAATAATAGGGCGTTCAAATACGCCTTCTTTACGCGGGTTTAGGTCTATGATGGTTTGCCCATTAAAAACCCGAAAGTTATTTAGGGTGAGTGTTTTAAAAATCATTCTATGCCCTCAGCTTTGAGCAGTGCAGTAATTTGTTTTAGGTCGTCTTCTAGCGCTTTAACTTCGTTACTTTGGCGCATTTGGCTTTGACGAATATCTAAATTAGACGCAATAATGGTTTCGGCGCTTTCCCAATCTTGCTGAATTAGACGACCAATACGGTTAAAAATGCCTGTACGGCGAGCAAGACCGCTCATAGCTGTTTCTATGTCTATTAGCTTTTTGATCATGTGTGGCGATACGCCATGCTTAGGTGCTATATCGTTCAGCAGTTGCCCTTCGCTCAAGCTAAATTGGTTAGAGTCGTCTATTGTCCAGTCGAGTTTTACGCCAAGTGCATCAAATACAATGCCTGGTAATGTGTCGTCCCAATCTGGCTCGTTAGGATCGTTTAACCATTCGTGCCTCACTGCGTGTAATTCTTCAACGGTTATTACTTCTACATCGCGACCTTGGTCGTTAAACTGTTTTTGAATATTAAGCAGTAAACGCATAGCATGTTGGCGATATTTTAATTTGTAAGGACCCGTTGTGTAGTCGTCTGTAAGTACGCGCTCTTTGTCTTCTTTTAGCGTTTTAAATGCTAAACGACCGTCGCGCCTAATGTGGTTGCGGTATTTCTTTTTAAGTTTAGGCGATGTACTACGCGATAAAATATTACGATACTTGAGTAATGGCGTCATCCATTGCTCGCCATTTTGAATGAGGCTTTCCATCGCGCGATCACGGGTTACTACGGTACATGTCCAACAACCAAAGCGTGAGTTACCACACGATGGTGTGGTTTCATCTATAACCATTGGGCATTCGCCCTGTCCAGATGAATCTTTGTATAAATTCCACAGTATGAGGTTTTTGCCGCCCCATGGGTTTTCCCATTCTAGGTCGTATTTATCAAACCATTTATTTTTAATACCGTATGGTGTTTCTTCGGTTTTTAAATGGCAAAGGCGTAGTATTTTCCACACATCGTCAACACTCCATGTATCTATTGGTGTATAAATAAAAGCGTTGCTTAAGGTTGTGTGTACAGCTAAGTCTGAGCCATCAATTTTATGTTTTTTAATTACTTGCGCACGTGATGCGCTTTCTTGTGAGCGTGAGCCTAATACAACAATTACTTCGTCGTATTCGCTTACGCGCTCTTTAATAAAAGAGCTTACAGGGTCGATTTTCATTCGCTCTGTACACCAACGAAAGTTACGCGTTGGAGCTGGGTAGCCTTTACCTAATAAGTTAGCCCAAAATGTATTATTCGATTTTGGTACCACTTTATGAGAGGTAATTGGAAGACCTTCTCGTTTAGCGCCTTCTTCAATTAATCTTAGTGATCTATCTACGTGATCAACCACCATTGGGGTTTCTACTAAGGTGTCTGATGCGACTACAAATACTGGCTTGTGGCGATCTTCTGGTTTTAAGCCAAGCAAAGCAAAATAAATTAGGGTCATTACTGCTGACGAGTCTTTACCACCGCTATAGCCAAGTACCCATGGACGTTTGTCGGCAAGATATACACGCTGTGTGTCGGCTACAAAGTTATGTAGTTGGCTGCCTGCAAACGATTCGTTTTCGATAAATTCGATGTAATCTTGTAGGTCGTGCTGGTTTAATAATTTCATGCGTTCAAATATTCTTTTTCTTTTAGTACATCGTTTTTTGAAAGAGGTAAGCCTATTTCACGTTTAATTTGCATGCTTGTAAGGAAAATATTGCTCATTGCTTTTGATAACCTGCCATGTTGCATTGCTCTGTGAGCCCAAGCTTGATTGCTTTTAAGCCAGTTAATATTGGCTATTAATTTAAGTTTTGTTTGTTTTTCAGAATCACTTAGTTTGATTAAGTCTCTACCAACTAAGGCTAATGCTTGAAGCCCAATACCATGAGCTGAGATATATTCTTGGCGAAATTCTGCAGCAGAAAGCTGTTTGTTTTGTACTTGTATCCATTCCGGCATATAAATATTTAGCAATTCCCAAAACTTTGCGGCTACTTGCCTTTCATCTTCATTAAAGCCTTCTTTAGTACCTTTACCAAGTAAAACGCGGTTTGCTTGCTTGATACCACTAAGGGTAAATAGTTTACTACTTTTAACGGCAATTGTAGAGCGTTCAAATTCGGTAAAGCCAGCAAAAGGCTTTGTATTTAAAGCTAAATATCGTGCAAGCTCTGATGCTTGATCGCGATGATCGTACATTGTACCAAGCGATGGACTTGGACGTACTGCGTATTTATTTAAATCGGCAAACATTTGCTGGCTGCGCTTTAGGCCTTCGTCTACAAAAAACAAAACAGCAATGTTGTCTTGGCTTAGCTCTGGGCGCTCTTTTAGGGCTTCTTCAATAGCTGCGCGACGGTGTTGGCCATCGTTTATTAATATTTGCGCATCCATTGGCACTTTTAAACTACCAATATTGCTGTTTTTTTCTACTTCTATAAAGTCGATTTCGGCGCCAATAGAAGCTGTAATTGCAGAAAAAACATAATCGTGAGGTGACTCAACTAAGTAACGAGCCATTTCGGGAATGCGACTTTTATTAAGTGTACGCTGGGCTCTTAGCTCAACGGGAACTTCTTCTTCGTCATACATAAAGATTTTTGGTATGAGCCTCAAAGGGCAAGTTGCTATGTAAAAAGGTTTGCCCGCTTGCTGACCGCGAACTGCGGGGAAACTGTAGCAGTAATTGTTTTCAAGGTTGCTCATAATTCAATCTCATTACGTAAGGTACGTAATATTATTACGTACCTTACGTAATAAATACAGTTTTTATTGTTTCGTTAAATGCAACTTTTTACTAGTTCCTTGTTATGAAAGAATTTATTTTTTAAAAAACTTATCCCCTTTTAATTCTACAGCCCAATATTCAAACACCTTTTACAGTATAAGCCAATTGGGCCATTCTTTTTTGGGTACACCTTCAAGTATGTTAGTTATTTTATTTTCGAATAGCATTAATTATATATTTAAAGGCAATGCTATTATTTCAATTACGAAGTGTATACATTATCGATAAAACTAATAACAATGTTGCTGAGTAATTACAGATTATGAGAAACACTGAGTTATTAAAAAAGCTAGAAAAACATAAAACTCTTGATAATTACAACATCAAAATTCAAGCCATTGATAATTTGAAAAACAAAGAACTTTTACCTAAATCAATTATTGAGTTTTATAGAGAGATTGGTTTATTAGAAGTTGGAACAAAAAGCGATTATTTGATAGTAGATATATTTGAACCTGTTTTTTATCACGAATGTGATTATTTTGACTTAAATACAGAGGCTCTATTTTTTGATTTGGACGAAAAACACCTATTAAAAAATATATTAATATTAGGTGTTGATATTTATGGCATTCTTATTGGTTACGATATAACAGCAAAAACCGAAAGTATTGCACTTTCGTGCGAAGACGTGACTAATCAAGGCTTTGATAAATCTTCTTTAATATCTTATGTCGAGTCGATTTTGACGATGGATGAAAAATATCAAAACATTACTGTTTAGGGGGTTTTATTAACTTTATAAAATTTATCTCCCTTTAATTCAACACCCCAATAGTCAAAAACTTTGAGTAAAACAAGCCAGTTAGGCCACTCTGCTTTGGGTACGCCCTTGAGCATGTCAGCTAGCTTTTTATCAAATCGTTGTTGGCTTTTATATTCATTACTGCTTTTTAGTAAATAATCTAGTTTGTTATAAAGCGGCTGTAGCGGGTAGTCACTTCCGTAAAAAAAGTAGTCGATATCTTGCTCTAGCATTTTAACTTTTATTCGCTCGGTAAGTAGTGGGAGCTTTTTATTAAAATCATCGTATTTTAAAAAAGTAACTTTGCCGGATCGCATGTGTACTTTTGCTAAATCTACGTCGTCAATATCACCATATAGTTGTACAGCACAGCCTATGTAAACACGCAGTATTGCCGGAAGTTGGTTTAAAAAACGGGTAGGTAAAATATATGAGTGGTTGTCGTGCATTTTCCCCTGCTGAATTTGCTCGTAAGCTTGGTAACATGCATTTCCAATATTGGCAGGATCAGCAATTGAAAAGAGTAGTTTTTTAGCTTGCTCAAGCGCTTGGTTATAATCATTAAAGTGAACTTTTAAATCCCGCGTTAGCCTTGCAGGCATATGACTTTTAGCTTGGCGTTTACCAAATAAGCTAAGTGCAAAGTAAACGAGTAAATCGTCTTTGCGTTTTTGTTGTGCTTGCTCAAATTCATTTTGTTCATAGTAATTTTGTAGCAAGTTAAATGCTTTGTTGTGGCTGGCAAAGTATTTGCGCAGTGTTGTGCTTTGCTCAAACTCATCGTTTGCAGGTAAACGACCAAAGTGGAGGCAATGCTGCCAAAAATCATCAAGTAGGGTTTGGTGTTTTTCAAATAAGGTTTTTTGTTGTGCTTTAGGTAACGCCTTTGGTTGCGCTTTTTGTGTTATATGCTGCCAATTATAATTTTGAAATTGTAGCTCTAGGTGGTGTGCTTCTTCTAACTGTGGGCATTTAAAAATAGCAATTATGCCTTGCCCAAATGCCATGGTTTTAACGCTTAGGGTTTGCTCTATATAAGCTCTTATTTGTGCTTGGCTATAGTATTTTTGAAACGTGTTCCACTTGGTAATTATGCCGTCTTTATAGGGTTTAAAATGTTCTTGTTTAGCTTCGTTAGCTAACATCACCGACACTAGAAGTAGCTGATTTGTGTGCTTGTAAGCGTTTTTTAGCGTTTCGGTACGCTCATGTACGTTTTCGATTACGTTAAGTACAAACCCTAAATTAACTATATCGCTATTTTGTTTACACCCATTGGGGCGGTGCACTGGGTCCCATGCATTTATATTTAATCCATGAGCTTCAAGCTCTGTAGCATCGTCTGCTAGCCCGCACCCATAATCGAGTATTGAATAGTCTCCATTCAAATAACCGTATTTAGCGAGTTTTTGAAAAGGAGCAGAAAGCCTATCGCGATTTATTGCGGTTAAATGACGCTGTATTTTTTGTGGCTCATGTTCAATTACTGGTTTTGGTAGTTCTGCTACTTTATGGAGCCGTCCTTGCTCATCAAGCTTATAGCCTTTACGCTTTATTAAGTTATGCCACTGTTGTTTAAAACCAATGCTTTTAGTGTTTTGGTATAAGCCTATTTGTTCACCTTCGTTTGTTATTTTTTTAAAGGCGTTGTAGTTATTGTTGGAGGGCAAAATAAATGTTTCTTTTCGGTGCAATATAGGTGGGTTATCCGAATTGCTATAGTTTGTTGTTTTTATTGTTAGCTCTGCCGCGTCGATTGTATAACTAGTATGAAGTGCAGGGTAAGCGTATTCATCAAAATTAGGGTAGTTAAGTAGTGTAAATTTTAAGTCGTGTTTGTAGAGTTTTAGTAAGTTCCACGGCTCATTAATATTTAATTGGTTTATAGTGCTCTGAATAAAGCTTAGTAGCTCTGGCTGAAGTACTGTTTCAAGCGAGCTTTTATGTAAATAAATAGCGGTAGGTAATGATTTACCATGTTTAAGTTTTTTAACTAAGTCACGGTATTTAGGAAAGCTTAATGATGAGGGTAAATTGGAATCCATTAAATTGACTCGAGCAGCTAAGATAATTAAATATACATAAGGCTTTTAATAACAACAAATTTGCAGGCAAGTGCTGAGTTAAATCCCCCCGTGATCACATCCGAAATTTAATTAATGATGGGTAATTAACAGTATGGCGGAATTTTGTACCCGACAAATTCCAAGTACCTAAATCCCTTTAGGCAATGCTGTTAAAAGCGTAGCTTGGCCACGGATGGCCTATCTACGCTGATTACGTTCATATCATTAATTTAAATTGAGGAAATAGTGTGATCCTCGGGGCGCCGAGAGATTCCAAAGAGAAGTCGGCGGTTACTTCTCTTTGGTTGCCATCGCCAATGCGATATAAGTAAATTATTTTAAAAGCTTCACTTTTCGCGCGAGCAAGCTGGGCGCCTATAGGTGTTTAGGTGAGCTTTGCTTGTTGATTGACGTAATGAGCTAGTTACTAAAGAGCTAGTTACTAAAGAGAAAGTGCGATGTAAAATCGCACCTACGGTTTTGTTGAGTGCGGTGGTTTAAATTATTGTGGGTGAAGTTTTATACCTCGCGCGCTTTATAAAAACCAAGGCGCAAGATGAGCTACCACCTAAAGCTTTAATTTTGCTTTTGGATTAGTAATGTTGATGTGTATTTTCACATTTATAGGTACACTATTTTGAAGTGTTAATTCAGGTAATGAATAATGATTAAATGGATCTTACTGGTATTTATTTGCGCATTTACAACTTTTCTTCAAGCTGGTGAGGCTTACACACAAGCCCAATGCGATAGCATTAAAAAGCAGCGCGAAACTATTCGGTCTCAATTTAGAAGTGGCTACAGCACTAAAGAAGGTGAGCGCTTAACTGCGCGCGATAAAGCGCTATTTACCTTACTTGCTAATCACTGCAGTAAGCCTAAAAAGAGTGGTAGCGCTTATCAGGCTGCTTCTCCTACCCCAACTCGTACGCCTAATAGCAATTGGTTACTCAATCAAAAAGTATCAAACATGTCTTTGCACAGCGATAGCTATAAAGATGCCGCTAAGCTTGATGCTTGGTCAAAGTTTTATAAATTGCCTAAACGTTGCCGTAAAAAAGGGATGGGGTCGGCCGATTTTGTATGGTGTAGCGAGTATCGGGGTAAGCAAAAAGAGTTGTTTGAAGTACAGTGGCAAGGGCGCCAATAAAGATGTTTAAAACAAAATTGCGCGTGGTGTTTGTATTTTTTGTGCTGCTAATTGCATCGGCCCTCATTGCCAATCATTTTACTGGGCGGGTATTTAATTATTACGATCCTATAGGCGAGGTTAAACGAATTTATAGTAGTTTATTGTCGCAGGTAGCTACTGAACCGTTAGCAACTAAACAGCTCAAAAATATAAGCACGGCTACTTTACAAAATGCATCAGTATTTGCCGATAATCATTTATCGCAAGCTAACAATACGCGCTGCGTGGATGTGTCGTTGGGGAAGGTTAAATATAAACGTAATGGCGATATATTTACGTGGACAGACAGTGACGGTGTGCCGCATTTTAGTGATAAAAAACCGGACTTTGCAGTAGCAACTTACGATACTGGTTTTATTGAACCGTTAGATTACTTTGACCTCACTTTAAATACGCCTAATTTACCTTCGTCATTTAACCAAGAGTTACGCATAAAACTTAATACTGTATTTAAAGTATACGGGCAGATTATTGGCGTGCATGCACTTAAAAAGGTAAAGCTTAATTTAACGGTATTGCCTACGCGCAGCGCTTATGAGGCCGCAATTAAGCAACGCAGTGCTGACCCTACAAACACTGCGGGTATGTATTTTCACGCGAGTAATTCTGCTTTTATTCATTATGATAATGCACACAGTGCAATGCGAACTGCGGTACATGAGGCAGTGCACGCCATTAATAAAGCAGTGCTAGGTTATACGCCGAGATGGTTTAATGAGGGATTTGCTGAATACTTTGAGCTTACTAAAAATAATATGCAAATGGCTATTGTTGAGCCGAATAGTTCATGGACTAAAAATAACAATATTACTAAAAGTGTATTTTTAATTGATTCGTTAGTGGGTTTGGATGACTCGTGGAAAAAAGGTGATACCAGTAAGCTGTATGCAAGCAGTTGGGCTGCAATTTACTTTTTAATGGATACTCAAGCAGGGAGATCGTTACTTAAGAATATAATGCTTGCTGAGCAAGAGTTCCTCTGTAATAAGTTATCTGAAAAGCAATTAAAAACGATGATGTATAAGCAATTTCCTAATCTTAATCGTGAATATTCCCAGCGGTTAAAAAAGCCTTTAAAAGCGCATATATTTTAAATAAGGTAAAAGTTTAAAAGCTTCGCTTTTGTTGAATGTGGTGTTTATATTGATGTAGGTGAGGTTTTATACCTTGCTTAAAAATACATTTTTTACCACAGGAAAGTGAATTATTGTTTTGTGTAACGCTTAAAAGTAATGAGGCAATTAACTCTACTATTCGCCTCATTGCATGAGGCAATTAAATAACATAGACTGAAGTTAATTAACTTTAGGACTAAAGACTATGTGGATATGGCAACAGCAAAACTGGCCAAACTTTACGTGGGATGCTGCGGCGCTTGCGCCTTTACTAAGGGATCTTTCATATAATCAAGGTTTATTAGTAGGGCGTATGGGCGTGCAAAGCGCTCAACAAAAGCAGCATGCCCTTGATACTTTACTTGCAAATATTATTCACTCCAGTGCGATTGAGGGCGAAAAGCTTAATGCATTTTCGGTTCGCTCTTCACTTGCTAAAAAGCTCAATATTAATGAGCAACCTTACCCAACAACAGTGCAAAGCGATAATCTTGCAGAGATTATGCTTGATGCAATAAATAACACAGATACACCGCTTAATTTAGAGCGAGTGATTAATTGGCATCGCTTATTGTTTGCAGGTGAGCAAAGCTTATTTACTAAAATTGAGGGCGGGCAATTGCGTGGTGACGAGCCAATGCAAGTGGTGTCGGGGCGCTTAGATAAACCGGTATTACATTTTACGGCGCCTCCTAAAGAGCGAGTAAATAAAGAGCTTTCGCTATTTTTTAACTGGTTTAACAAAACGCAAAACGATCCTCAAATAGACCCTTTTATTCGGGCAGCTATCGCACATTTATGGTTTGTAACAATACACCCACTTGAGGATGGTAATGGGCGTATTACACGGCTTATAACCGACCTGGCATTAGCGCAAGAACATGCTGAGTCAATTCGGTTTTACGCTATGTCGGTGGCTATTTTAGAAGACAGAAAAAGCTACTACGAGGTGCTTGAAGCCACTCAACGTGGAGATCTTTGTATTACCCAATGGGTTAAATGGTTTTTATGTACGCTTAATAATGCGATACACCATACGCTTAATAATATTGAGCAAACAATTTTTAAAACCAATTACTGGGCAAGTAAAGATCAAACAAAGCTAGGTGAGCAGCAAGTAAAAGTGCTTAATAAGTTACTTGATGGCCAATTTGAACAGGGTATTAGTGCGAGTCAGTATCAAAAGGTGGCTAAGGTTAGCCGTGCAACCGCAACACGCCATTTATCGGACTTGCAAACGCTTGAGTTTTTAACAAAAACCGCCGCAGGTGGGCGTAGTACACGTTACAAAATTGCCTAATGAGGCAATTACACATATTGTTTGCCTCATTGTGTGAGGCGAATAGGTGTTTGAATTGTTGTAGGTGAGGTTTTATACCTCGCTTAATGTTTTTATAAAGCCAAAGCGCGATGTAAAATCGCATCTACCATTTAAAAGCTTCGCTTTTCGCGCGAGCAAGCTTTGCGCCTACAGGAGTTTAGGCGGGCTTTGTAGCGTTGATTGGGAGTTATGAGCCTGAATTACTAGAGGGCAAAGCGCGATGTAAAATCGCACCTACGGGTTTGTTGAGTGCGGTGGTTTAATTATTGTAGGTGAGGTTTTATACCTCGCGGGTGTTTTTATAAAGCCAAAGCGCGATGTAAAATCGCATCTTCAATTTAAAAGCTTCGGTTACCTCTTATCCCAGCCGCGTTACTTTCACTTTTATTTTACCTGCATTAGCGCCATAAAAGCGGCTTAGGTCGTTTGCAAACGGACAAAACTCGCCTGATTTATCTATTTTAATGTCGGCGCCGTTAGCTATTTCAAAAAGGTGGTCGTCGTTTTTATTTATAGCACCAATGAGTGAAAACCATTGTGCGCGAGGAAATCGTCTAAATGGTTCGAGTACGGCCATTGGGATTTCTTTTACGCCAAGTTGTACGTTGTCGCGGTTCCAGCCTAATGGCGTGCACTTTATGCCATCGTCAAACCAGTATTGATTTGGGTATGGGGTAAAGCGGTACGTAGCGCTTTGCTCTAGCATGAGCCCGGTTGCGTTGTATTGCTCAGAGGCAAATACCATTACATCTTGGCTTTGGTTAATGCTCAGCACACTCATGTTTTGATTAGCCAGTTCTATATGTTGGCTTAAACCAATAAAGCTAAGCGTGGTGTTGTCGTTGTAGCTAATTTTGTAATGCAGTTTTTTAAGCGATTCTGGGCGATAGCTGGTTAGCTTATTAATGCGTTCGGCTACGCTGTAGTGTACTAAGGGCTCAAGGTTGCTGGCTTCGTCATCAATTAATACATAGCACTCTCTATCTACTAATTTAAAAAACGGGTTAAACCAAAAGTAATTTTGTTGATGACTTAATGCGAGCGGATCGGGCGTTACGGTTACGTCATCTTGTGCTACTAAGTTGCTATCGGGGAGTAGGGTTTCGTAATCTATATCGTGGCTAGTGAGTAAAGATATATTAAGCGGTTGTTCTATTAACCACTCAAGTGCATAGCGCAAGCTAATATCGGCTAGGCCATCGCGGTAGTAACCACCGCCAATGTCTGAATGCGCACCTGCAAACCATAGTTCGGTAATATTATTTTGATGGTTCATGAGTGTGGGTTCAAAGGCGCGGCGTTTTTCGTCAAGTGCTACGCAGTGCAGCGCGTGAGTAATGTTGTTGGCAATGGTGTGGTTTTCAAAAATAACATGCTCTGCGCCACGTGTGGCTTTACTTACTTTTGATAAGCCAATAGAGGCAACGGTATCAAACACACATATGTAAACATTATCAGCAACTAAAGGTTCTAGGATTTTGGCAAAACGCCTTGCAAGTGCAGCGCCTCGGCTAAAACCCGTTAGCAGTATGGTATCGCCTAGTTGATAGTGAGCTTTAAAGTCGCTTAATGCTTGATTTAAAATACTGGCTACGTCGTCACCACGAGGTGCAAGAGTTTGGTTTAAAATACGTTTAAGGCGGCTGCCTTTAGTACCAATACCTTGATAATAAAAACTGAGTTGGTTAGCAAAAGGAGTAATAGGGGAGTCTTCTAATTTACCGCCAAGCAGTAAATGCAGTTTTAGAATGTTGGTAATATTAGAGTCTTCTTTAAAATGATCTGAGCTAAATTGTTCTGCGTCACGGGGCTCGTTTCCTGTGCCGTCAAAGTTAAAAATTAGCGTTTTACCTGTCATAACCCAATTCCCTTAGTTGTTTTAAATACTCTACACAGACAATGTTAAATATTAAAGACAATATTCATCAGGTAATGACGAGCTAATTTATGGCTCGCCTGCTATGAAGATCAGTGATTATAAAAAGTATAGCTATTTAACGTTGTTTCCTCTAATGGTTTAAGCGCAGAGTTAAGTTGTACTAACTGCTGATAAACTTCAGGATAAAATGTTTTTAATCGGGCAACGCGAGAAAAGTGGTTTGGTTCAAATTTTTCAACAAGCTGCAAAGCTAAAGGAACCATTGGGCTTAACTCACCTTGGGTGTAGCTTTGTTCTAGCGCTAAGTCTAGTATATCTACGCCAAGTTTACTGGGAACAGTCGGTATTTTGTTATCAATTAGAAATTGGACTGCCTCGACAGAAGACGACGCAGCTTGTGTATAAACGTCGCGTCCATGTATATCGGTAATCGAAAAATCAAAACCAAGTTGTGCAAGTTCTTGCCATTGACTAAGCGGAATCCAGCTTAGTCTAACCAACTCTGTTGGAGGGATAGGTAGCGTTCGACTATTCCAAATAGGCACTAAGTCATATGGATTCTTAAGTAACCTAATAAATAGCACGTTTGTCTCTGTTTGATTTAGTGGAGTTGTCTGGCTGTATTCATGTGCTTTTTGAAATTCTTTTTTAGCTAAATATTCACGAAATACACTATCGCTTCTATCTGAAGAGGTACGGCGGGCAAGAGTGTTCCACCAATAATTAACTAAAACAGGGTCTATATTTTGTAATACGTCTTCAAAGTTACTGCCATATTCTTTTCCAATTTCGCGAACTTTTGCGTAAGCGTCTCTATCTTGTATGAGCTTTTGGGTTGCAAACAGCTTTTCTGTTAATTGATTACAATTGCTTGAGGCTGAATCTAGGTCTTCTTTTTTATGTTGTAGTTCTAGTAAAAATTGAGATATTTCAGAGTTATCTGGCTCAGTTACTCTAGGCAGCATAGAGTTTTCAATTATAGAGATTTGGCTAAAGTAGAGGTAGCTTAAAGGGTTTGTTTGCTCACTAATAAAGGTACCTTGTTGATATTTAAATTTGTTTTCAAAAAGTAGAGTCTTATCTGATGAATTTTTATAATTAAACTCACCATGGGCTTTATATCCTTCGGCGATTAAGTAATCCAGCATATCAGTCTTACTTTTATCTAAATCCTCTAAAGTTAAGTTTCCGTTTTTAGGTAAATTAATTATGGCAATATCTAACGCTGTAAATAGGCCTACCTTATTGGTTGGTGAGACTCCTGCTTGTTTTAATGCTTTTACTAAGGGTAAATTAAATTGGCTAATAGCTAAATCGGCTAAGTTATATAAAACGGTAAAATTGTCATAAATAGGCATATCATTAAGTGAAGGTACTTGCTCCATTAGCGCAAAAATATACTCATTAGGTAGACCGTTATTTATAGCTACTGCGAGTTCATTTACCGTAAATTGATTTACTGCAATTACATGCTCAAATTCGTCAATTGAAAGTTTATTTGCATTGAGCATAAGTAGCGTGGCGGGAGAGATAACATTACTACCTTCAATACGAATAAACGACTGCAAATAAGTGGTAAACGTGTCGGAATTGTTTAATAGCGCATAGAGGGTTTCTTTTTTTACATTTTCATCAAGTGGAACGTTAAATGTTAAACCAGCAGGGCTTTGGGTAGCCGAACCTAACTGCTGCACTATCTCTTTTACTTTATCACTGGTGAAATTTTGAATAGCTTCAATGCCTTGCCAGTCAGCTAAAATAGCTATGCTTTCAATTATTTTATAGTCTTTTTTTTGTTTATCTTTAATCGCTTCTTTAAGTAGCGTTGTATATGACTGATAAGATGCCTCATACAAACCTGAATACATTAATAGGTCGGCGACAGAAGTACCTTTGTTGAGCTCATTTTTAAAAAATGAAGTAAGCGATTGATTTATTTCATTTATTTTTTGGGCTTTATCAGCCGATTTATTTTTACAAAGGCTAATCTCGTATTTTAGTTTTACTACTTTCTGTTGTGGGGATGCTTGAACGATCTGCTTTTGTTGTTTTATTTTGGGCTGAACTATATTTGAGGCAGGTTTTAAATTTTGCTTTACTACTGATGAGCTGGATTGAGCTATAAATATATAAGTTGCCAATACAACCGTAGCAATGGCAATAAGCGCCAGGGGTCCTTTTTTCATAAACGTTAATCCTTTAGGTTCACTATTTCAATTATCCACATGGTACTATTTTAGATACTAATAGTGTAAGAGGCTTTAATAAAGTATTAATTTATTAAAGCCATTTTATAGGCTGCTAATTCAGTTTGCTTTTAATGCAATTTCATTTTTGGGCGCACTACACGCAGTACTTTTTCGCTTATCCATAATGCAAAGGTTTTTGCGCTGCCATGTATGGCGCGTTGGTGCATACGGTATAAAGATATATACATAAAGCGGGCAATTTTACCTTCAATAAAAAAGGTATTGCTGGTGAGGTTACCCATTAAGTTACCCACGGTGCTGTAGCTCGATAAGTTAACAAGCGAGCCATGGTCGCTGTATTTAAAGCCGCGTAGAGGTTGCTGTTTTAGAGTTGCGATGAGGTTTTTTTCGACGCATAACGCCATTTGATGCGCCGATTGTGCGCGTGGTGGTACTTGCTTGCCGTCGGCTTGGGTAAATGCGCAGCAATCGCCTAATACAAAAATGCTTTCGTCTACGGTGCTTTGTAAAAACTCATTTACTTGAATTTGGTTGCTACGAGTAAGCTCAAAAACACCTAAGTCTTTAATAAAATCAGGTGCTTTTACGCCTGCCGCCCACACCATTATATCGGCATCAATGTGTTCTTCGTCTTTGGTGATAAAGCCTTGTGCGGTACCTTCTTTTACTTGCGTTTGCTCGCGCACGTTTACGCCAAGCTTTAATAGCTCACGTTTAGCACTAACGGCAATACGCTCTGGTAATGCAGGTAAAATACGCGGGCCAGCTTCAATTAAATGAATATGCAAACGCTTAGACGACATATTTGTTAAGCCATAAAGCTTTAATAGCTCAGACACATGATAAAGCTCAGCTGAGAGCTCAACACCGGTAGCACCGCCGCCAACAATGGCAATATTAAGTGATTGCTGTTGGTTGTCGTCTTGGTGAAGGCGCGTAAAGCTATCTAGTAATGAGTGCTGAAAGCGCTCTGCTTGTTGGCTTGAATCTAAAAAGTAGCAATGCTCTTTTATACCTGGGGTATTAAAGTCGTTACTTACGCTGCCGATGGCAATAACAAGGTGATCGTAACGAACTGTACGCCCAGGTAAAATAGTGTGGCCTAACTCGTCGTTTAATGGGGAGAGGGTAATTGTTTTATTGCTTTGGTCTATATTGCAAAAAGTACCAAGTTGAAAACGATAATGATGTTTTGCGGCATGGGCTGAATACACAACGCCATCTAAATCGGGGTCAATAGAGCCTGTCGCTACTTCGTGCAGTAACGGCTTCCATATGTGGGTACGGTTTTTGTCTATTAACAGTATATCTGCTTGTTTTTTTTTCCCTAGCTTATGCCCCAGTTGGGTTGCAAGTTCTAATCCGCCAGCACCACCGCCAATAACGACGATTTTAGGTATTGTAATACTCATAACGTTGCCCTTAAAAATAATATACCCAAGTGATCTGTATTTTTATTAGTTTTTTAAGGTGACTTGGGTATCAATAAATTATTTTGGCAACAAGTAGTTACTACTCATTTTATGGGTGCCTAGTTTGCGCCTAAATAAAACCGATGTCAGCAAAAAATGCTGAATAAAGGCATATAAGTTATACTCACTTTTTTATCGTTTAGCTGTGCAGTTAAATTGCTGTTAAAAACACCGAAAAGGACATTTATGACCACGCCACTAATTCAATCACTTGAGCAGCACTTTGGTTTTAGCCAATTTAGAACAGGGCAACAACAGACTATAGAGCAGCTTTTAAATGGTCAATCGTCGTTGGCTATATTTCCGACCGGCTCGGGTAAATCGTTGTGCTATCAATTAACTGCGTTGCATTTACCAAATTTAACCTTAGTGGTTTCGCCTTTGCTTGCATTGATGAAAGATCAAATTAGCTTTTTAAATAGCAAAGGTATTTACGCGGCAAGCCTTGATTCGAGCCAAGATCAAATGCAAAGCAGCACCGTAATGAATGATGTGCGAAATGGTAAAATTAAAGTACTAATGGTGTCGGTTGAGCGCTTTAAAAACGAGCGTTTTAGAGAGTTTATAAGCCAAGTGGCGCTTTCGATGTTAGTGGTAGACGAAGCGCATTGTATATCTGAGTGGGGCCATAACTTTAGACCCGACTACCTTAAATTGCCGCGTTACCGCGAAGAGCTTAATATTCCTTTAGTGTTGTTACTTACTGCAACGGCGACTAAAAAAGTAAAACGCGATATGGCAGAGCGATTTGCTATTGCGCCTGAGTGCATTGTGCAAACGGGCTTTTACCGCGCTAATTTAGATTTAAGTGTGTTGAGCGTTAAAACCGCCGATAAAAACACCGAGCTTACCAACATTGTGCGTGCGCAAAGTGGCCCAGGTATTGTGTATGTAACGCTACAGCAAAGCGCTGAGCAAGTTGCTAATGTGCTAAGTGCGCAAGGTGTGCATGCCGTTGCTTACCATGCAGGGCTTGAAGATACGCTACGCTGGCAAATTCAAGATGACTTTATGGGCGGTAAAATTAACGTTGTTGTGGCAACCATAGCCTTTGGTATGGGCGTTGATAAATCTGATATTCGCTTTGTTATACATTACGACTTACCAAAATCGATAGAAAACTACAGCCAAGAAATTGGCCGAGCAGGGCGCGATGGCAATCCATCAAATTGTTACACGCTTGCTAACCTAGACGGCCTAAATACGGTTGAAAACTTTGTATATGGCGACACCCCTGAGCTTAGCGGTATTGAATACGTAATTAACGATATTCGCCAAAGCCACCAGCAATGGGAAATGCAAGAATACAGCTTATCGAGCGAAAGTAATATTAGGCAACTGGCCCTTAAAACCTTGTTAGTACAGCTTGAAATGCAAGGCGCAATAACGCCGCAATATGCTTACTACGCCGATTTTAAATACAAATTTTTGGTTGATAAAAACGAGCTACTTGGTCATTTTGATGAGCAACGCCAAGCATTTTTAACACAAATATTTAGCCATACCGATTTTAAAAAAATATGGGGCACGCTAAATTTTGACTCCCTTACACAAGCTGCGCAGGTTGATCGAAAACGTGTAGTGGCTGCTCTTGATTACCTAGCCGAAAAAAACCTAATAACGCTCGAAACCAAACGTATTACCCAAGTATACAAAGTGCATGGAGAGGTTATAAATAACCCTGAACTTGCCCAGCAACTTCACGACTATTTTACCGATAAAGAACAAGCCGAAATTAAACGTATTGCTGCACTGGTACGCTTTTTTGAGCTACAAAGTTGCTTAAGCTATAACTTAGCGCGCTATTTTGACGATCAAAATGCACCTGAGCAATGTGGGCATTGTAGTGTATGTAGAGGCCATGCGGTTAAGCTTGAATACTCTATAGAGCCTGCATATATTGACGAGCAACTTATTTATCAAAAGGTCGATGAGTTTTTAGCGCATATGGCAGGCAAAGGTAACCATAATGTGGGTATTGAAACCCACTGCCGCTTTTTAGCGGGGATGAGTGTGCCATTATTTGCACGTAATAAAGTGCGCCAGCTGAGTGGCTTTGCACTATGCGAGCAGATGCGTTACAGCGATATTAAAGCAAAACTACTAGCGCGTTAAATTAGTTACTGTATCCTAGTGGCTTATTCAAAAAAGTAAGCCACTATGCCTCATATTGTTATCCCCGTTGAAAATATTTCTACTACCCCAGAGCCCGTTACGTGTGCTAACTGCCAAGCCTGTTGTTGCCAATTAGAAGTGCGCATAGTAACCGACACCGGCGTGCCATTTAACTACATTAAATACGATAAATGGGGCAGCGAAGTAATGAAACGCGCTGACGACGGTTGGTGCCAAGCACTCGACCGCAATACGCTTATGTGCTCTATTTACGAAAACCGCCCATTAGTTTGCCGAGAGTTTGAGATGGCGTCAGACGAGTGTATTATCGAGCGCGATTTAGCAGGTATATAGTCCGCTATTATTAATGTACATAAACAACAAAGGGGCTTAAAAGCCCCTTTGTTTATTGCTTACTATAAAAATTAAACTTTAAAGTAGCTAATATACTTTTTAAGTGTGTTTGAAAGGTCAGCTAATGCAACGGCTTCTTGTGCGTTACTGTTAAGCGACATGCTGGTTTCTTTGGACATACTGGCAATTTCTTCAACGCCGGTACTAATTTGCGCCACGGTGGCTACTTGGTTTGATGTTGATTCAACAATTTCAAGCACGTTACTTAATGAATCGTTAGCTTGTTGCTGTATTTGATGGAGTAACTCGTTTGCTTCGTGAGTAAGCGTTAGGCCATTTTCTACTTGTGGTACTGTGGTTTCCATAGCTGTTACCGACGCTTGCGTGTTTTCTTGTACTTGCAAAATCATCTTTTCAATATCGCCAGTTGCATCACCAGTACGCTGGGCAAGTTGTCTTACCTCGTCAGCAACAACAGCAAACCCTCGGCCTGTTTCGCCTGCTCTTGCAGCTTCTATTGCTGCATTTAGTGCAAGCAAGTTTGTTTGATCAGAAATACTGCGGATCACACTTAAAATATCGCCAATGTGTTTTACATGTTCTTGCAGCACGTTTACTTGGGTAACTGTGGCTTTTACGGTTACTGAGATTTGCTCAATTTCGGCCGCTACTTTTTGCACTGCAATACTACCTTGCTGCGATAATTGCGCGGTTATTTTTGAGTTATCTTCTGTTTGCCTAACTGAGTCGGCTACAGCATGGATACTACGGCTCATTTCTTCGAGGCTGCTTACTGCCGAGTTTGTATAAGTTACTTGTGCGTCAGCGGCACTAAGTGCTTGCTGCGAGCCAGATGCTACGCTTGCAGAGTGTGTAGAAAGCTCTTCAGATGAGTTAATAATGCTATCTACAATGGTTTTTAATTTAGATTGCATAACCCCTACAGAAGCCATCATGCTATTTGGGCAACACGACTGTACATCACCTCTTAAGTCGCCTTGCGCAATAAGGGCAATTACTTCAGCAGCTTCTTGTGGTTCGCCACCTACTGAATTTCTGATCAGTTGGCTAATAACATACGCAACGCTTGTGCCTATTAAAAAGGCAAGCGCGGTGAGCGAAATCATCCAAATTTTAAACGAGCTGGCAATATCGAGAGTATCAATAGTGGTGGTTTGATTTGCTTGCTCTTGCAGGTTTATAAATTGGTTTATAACATTTAGCCACTGGGTAAACGCAGGGCGCGCATCGGTTAATAAAATGCGCTCAGCTTCGTTTAGGTTTCCTGCATTTTTAGCTTTTATTACACCTTGAATAAAAGGCTGAGTGCGCTGCTCTATTTGATTTATTTTATTAATTAGAGCGCGTTCTTCACTATTCATATTACCCATTAGCTCGGCCATAGATCGGCTTGACGTTTGGTAAAATGCGTTTAGCTCTTTTATGCTCTTTAACACGGAGCTTAAACTGCTTTGATCGGTAATTAGCACTACATCGCGTACGGCTATTGCTCTGTCGTGTACGCTGCCTCTAAAGTTAATTGCGTAACGTTGCTTTACCGAATTTACGTCGGTCATGTGGGTAATGTTATTATTAATGAGGCTAACGCGCGAAATGCCAATAATGGTTAAAATAAGCATCATTGATAAAATTACGCCAAAGCCGGTCGTTAAACGCATGTTTATGGTCATGGTTGATCCCAAGTGTGAGTCAATACGCGCAAGAGCAGCTTGTATTATTAGTGATTATTCTAAAACAATAGCAGCATTATGCCTTATTAATTAAAGTTTTATTAGCAATAAGGGGTTGTTTGTTAATTTAGTTTACAAGCGTAACTTTAATGAGTAGTGTTTTTCAGGCATTAAAAAAGGGGCTAAATGCCCCTTAGTGTTATATAAAAATATTATATAAAAGTTTAGTCGTACTTTGCTTCTAGCTCATTAGCTGTATGAAACTTCTCATGGCTTTGTAATTGCTCGTCGTATTTAACGAGGTTTTTAAAGTGCGCTAGTTGACCTGAGTTTTTAACTATTTCAACAATAAACGACATCATAAAGTCAGCGCCCGTTAGGGTATCGCCCACTAAATAACGTTTACCTTCAAGGCGGTCGTTAAAGTAGCTAATTACTTTAGCTGTTTCAGCGTCAGCATAGCCTTCTAAAAACTGCGTTTTAGCGCCGTCTTTTAGTACAAACATTTTAAGTAAAAGCGGTAAAATTGCTGAGCTTTCTGCAAAGTGCAGCCATTGCTGGTAGTCAACATATTCAGCGGTATCTACTTTTGGAGCAAATTTACCGTTACCGTATTTAGAAATAAGGTAGTCGGTAATAGCGCCTGATTCAGCAATAATTAAACCGCCATCTTCAATTACCGGTGACTTGCCAAGTTGATGAATATGCTTTAGTTCGTCAGGGGCTAAAAATGTGTCTTTATTACGCTGATAAGCCACAATTTCGTAGTCAACATTTAGCTCTTCTAAAAGCCAAATTACGCGTTTAGAACGGGATTTATTTAAATGGTGTAGTTTAATCATGTCAGTCCTTTTGTGGCTTGTAAGGGCTTTGCCTTACAAGCCGTATAAAATTAAAGTGGGTTATTAATTTTAACCACAGTTTTACCAAAGTTTTTACCGCATATCATATCGTTGAACGCGTCTACTGTATTTTCGATGCCTTCTACCATGTGCTCACGGTATTGAATTTTTCCGTCTTGTAGCCATTTTTGCATGTCTTGTGCAAACTCGTCGTAACGGTCGCCGTAATCATCAAAAATGATAAAGCCTTGCATTTTAATACGCTTAGTAAGCAATTGACCCATTAGCATACCTAAACGGTCTGGGCCTTCTGGCAAGCTAGTTGCGTTATATTGCGATACTAAACCACACAATGGTACGCGTGCTGCGGTATTTAGTAATGGTAGTACGGCGTCGAATACTTTACCGCCCACATTTTCGTAGTAAACATCAATGCCTTTATCACAGGCTTTTTCTAACTGCTCTGCAAAGTCATCAGCTTTGTGATCAATACAGGCATCAAACCCTAGTTTTTCAACGGCGTGTGCACATTTTTCGCTACCACCAGCAACACCCACTACTTTACAGCCTTTAATTTTAGCTATTTGACCAACCGTTGCACCTACTGGGCCTGTTGCTGCTGCAACAACTACGGTTTCGCCTTCTTTAGGCTGGCCAATATCAAGTAAACCCATGTAAGCAGTAAAGCCAGGCATACCCATAATACCTAATGCGTATGAAGGGTTTGCAGGCTCTTTACCTAACTGCATTAAGCCTTCACCATCGGTAATGGCGTAGTCTTGCCAACCTGTGTAGGCAAGTACCCATTCACCGATCCTAAACTTATCGTTTTTAGACTCTTCTACTTGGCACACTGTTGCGCCAACCATTACATCGCCAATATTAACTGGGTCAGCGTACGACTTAGCATCACTCATACGACCACGCATATACGGGTCTAGTGATAGGTAAATAGTACGTAGTAAAACTTCGCCGTCTTTTAATGCAGGAAGCTCTACCGTTTTTAATTTAAAGTTTTCATCTGTTGGAGCGCCATTAGGGCGTGATTCAAGAGTAAGTTGGCGACTAGTCGTAGACATATAAGATCTCCTATTAATATAAATAAACTACTTACCGAATGTTTACGCTTTAAAAATCGTGTTCAGCTAAACAATAATGCGCGGCTAAGCAGTATGAATATGTACAATGCGTACCTTAATAAAGGAGTTTTGGGCGGGTGGTTGATAATTCAACCTTTGCGCAAATTTAATTAGAGTAATTAGTCTGCTTTGAGCTTACTAAATATATGATTGTTGTAAAATACCCCGTTTTTATAAATGGCCTGTTTAAGCACAGCCTCTTGCTCAAAGCCACTTTTAATAAGTGCTTTCATAGAGCCGGTATTACCAGCAAACACAGCGCCAAAAATTCTGTTTATGTTGGATTGCGCAAACGCTTCATTGCATATAAGTTCAATAGCGCGAGTAATAATGCCTTGCCCCCAATAGGCTTTATTTAGCCAATAACCAATTTCGCCACTGTGGCTGTATTCAAATTCGCCGGGAGTTATGCCAATACAGCCGGCAAATTGCCCATTAACCTCAATGGCCTTAGCCGTTGCATCAATTACGCCGTTTTTTGAGCCTTGGTTTATCCACCAATCAGCATCGGCTTGCGTATACGGAAACGGAATTTTTGACGATAAATAACGCGTTACCTGTTCATCATTTAAGGTGCTAATAATAAAAGGCGCGTCTTGGGCTTTAAACTCTCTGAGGGTGATCATATTTTTTCATAAATTTTTAGTATGCACACTAACTTAACAATCATTTTAACGTTAAACAATCAGAACCTAAATTAAACTCTTTACGGCTATTACTTTGTTTTAAAGTCCTCTAATATAAGCAAAATATTACACCTATTTTAGATGCCATTATGCACCCTCACATTAAAGCACTTTATAACAGCGCCCAAAAACCAAGCCGTTTAATTATTGGTTTAATGAGCGGTACCTCGTTGGACGGGCTTGATGTTGCACTGTGTAAAGTAACGGGCGCGGGCTTAAATACACACATTGAGGTTTTAAATTTTACCACAGTTGACTACAACGACGATTATAAAACTAAAATAAAGCAGGTATTTGCTAAGCGAGAATGTGATTTAGAGCTTGTAACTTTACTGCACCCGTGGGTAGGTAAACTCCATGGCAATATGGTTAATCAGTGCTTAGCTAAGTGGAATATAAACCCAGCAAGTATTGATGTAATAGCAAGTCACGGGCAAACCATTTATCACTGCCCGCAGTCGCAGCATAACCACAAAAGCTTTACTAATGGCACCTTACAAATTGGCGATAGCGACCAAATAGCCGTTACTACGGGTATTACAACCATTGGTGACTTTAGGCAAAAACACATAGCCGCAGGAGGCGAGGGCGCACCGCTTGCTGTGTATGGCGATTATTTGTATTTTTCGAGCGCTGCTGAGAGTCGGATTTTGCTAAATATGGGCGGCATTGCTAACTTAACGTTTTTACCCAAAAATGGTGATGCAAACGGCGTGTTTAGCTCCGATATTGGCCCCGGTAATACCATTATGGATGCCTACGTACAGCAACATTTTACTGGGCTACATTATGACGATGGCGCAAAAATAGCAAAAGCAGGCAAGGTAAATACACCATTACTAAATGCATTATGTAATAACGCATTTTTTAAACTTCCAATGCCTAAAACCACAGGGCCTGAGGTATTTAACTTAGCGTATTTAAACGCCGCACAGCAGCTTACAAATACTCACCATTTAAGCCATGAAGATGTAATGGCCACCTTAAATACCTTTACTGCAACCGTTATAGCAAATGCATTAAACGAGTGTGCAGAGCGCGTACAAAATTGTGTGGTGTATGCAAGTGGTGGCGGTATTCATAACCCGTTACTAATGGCGCAACTTACAGTGCTTTGCCCACGTATTAAGGCTTTTAAAAATACCGACGATTTAGGTATAAATCCCGATGCAAAAGAGGCTGTGTTATTTGCTATTTTAGCAAACGAATGCCTAGCAGGAGAGCAGCAACACCTAAGTAATACTGCACAAGGTATTGCGGGAGTTACTATGGGTAAAGTAAGTTTTGCAGACTAATAACTTGTCGCATCGCGTAATTTAAGTGCAGCCAGCACTAAAACAGCGATAAAAACGTAGAACCCATACTTGCAAAGTAGCTACGAACGCCCTGTGACTTGGTATGTTCAGTTTTTATTTGCTCAGGAATATAGCCTTGCTCAAATGCTTTAATGTACACATCGAGTTGTTGGCTTTCTTTTAAAGTCGTGTTTTTTCCGTGCAGCATCATTTGCACTACAAAACACTGGCTTTGTGTAATGTTACTTAAAGTTAGATTTACAGTACCAGATTCAAGGTCTGCATTGCTCAGCGTTTTTTCAGTAAAATACTGCGCCCCACGGGCACTGGGCTGCGTTGCACTTAGTGAAATAACATCGCTCTCATTTACGCCATCAGGCAACACACACTGCAGCGTAATATTATGCGCAGCACTGGCTTTTAGTGATAGTTTTTCATATTCCATAGCGTGGCTCATCGCCGCAGACATAGAATCATCAAATGATTGCTGTGCAAATGTTAGTTGCACTAAGGGTGTACTCATCTTACTTAGTCTTCTTGAGTTTATTCATTTATCGGATAGAGATTATCGCGGATCAAGGTTACAGATTTATGACTAATTGCATTAATTAGTACAATTATTGAGTAGTTTGATCAAAGAGGATCTTTGTTGAAGTTTTATAATGCTAGAAGGTGATTCTAGGTGATATTTCTAAAGATACGTTCTTAAATACGTTAAGTAATTTAGATATTCATTTACACCAAAATTCATTGATGGCTTGAATGTATTAAAAATTATAAATTCAATAACAATTAGCGAGCCTATTGCGCATTCATTATATTTTTAAGTTTTTATTACGATAAAAAAGCAGATACCTAATTAGCATCTGCTTTTTAATTTTTAACGAAGAATATTTAATTAAGCTTGAGGTTTAATTAAGTACTTCTCGCCTGTTGCTTGTTTAGAATAAGCGGCAATTGACTGTAAATGTAGTACCTCAGCTAATGACACTTCGTGCGTGTAGTTGCTCGCAAATGTAGTGGTGATTTCATCAGCAACGCGTTTGCGCATTTTCATTACTGTATCTGTGCCTAATTTACCTAAAGCATTAAATAACAAGAACCCGTTTACAGCCCAAGCAAAGCCAAAGTTACGGTTTAGTGTAATAGGGCCGCGGTCTAGTGCGCCATAAATGTACACTTGTTTAAATGTGTCAGAGCCATAAATTGTGTGCTCTTTCATATCGCGCGCAGCTGCAACTTCCATACAGTTAAGAATGTCACTTGTTAGTTGGCCGCCACCAATAGGGTCAAACGCTATAGTTGCACCGGTTTCAATTATTGCAGCTGTTAGGTCAGCAAGAAAAGTGTCGCTGCTTGAGTTAACAACGTATTTAGCACCCATATCGCGCAGTAACTTTTCTTGTTCTGGCTTGCGAACAATATTAATTAAATCAACGCCATCGGCAATACAAATACGGTTTAGCATTTGGCCAAGGTTAGAAGCTGCAGCGGCATGGATAATGGCTTTATGGCCTTCAGCGCGCATGGTTTCTACCATTGCTAGTGCGGTAAGTGGGTTAACAAAAGATGATGCACCTTCTTTAGCAGTAGTCCCTTCTTTTAGCTCTAGGCAACTTTGTACATTGGCACATATAAATTGACGATACGTACCGCCACCAATAACAGCCACTGTTTTGCCCATTAATGCTTGTGCGGCTGGCGATGAGCCTGCTGCCACTACGGTGCCCGCGCCTTCATTACCTACGGGTGTTGCTTTACCTACACGGGTTTTAAGTGATGGCATAAATTGAGCTGGAACATCGGCAGTAATTACTGGGTCTTCATCAATACCCGATTGCTTTGCAGTAGACATATCAGCTGCGCTGAATAAAACGCCTAAGTCTGATGGGTTTAATGGTGCAGCTTCAATGCGAATAACCACTTCATCGGCATTTGGCTTTGGCATCTCGATGTTTTTTAAGGCAAGTGTTAGTTTATTGTCTTCGCTGATAGTTGAAGTCAGTTGGATATTTGTATCTGTCATAAGACTGTTCCTATAAATTGAGAATGGTTAGCGTATAGCGTAATTACTTGCTTTGAGCTGCCTGTATTTGCGCTTTCACTTTTTGCATAAATTCAGCCATATTCGCTTGGCGATCGGCCTCTATGTTTTGGGCAATGGTTAATTGGCTCATTGTTTCGTTCCACTTTTTCATGCCGGGAACTTGTGCAAGTACATCCCAATCAAGCTGGCTTGAGCCAAAGGCGCTAACTATGGTGTTTACGTAATAAACGTAAATGTCTGCCATTGTAAATTGCTCGCCTGCAATCCACGGCGAAAACTTACACACGCTACTTAAAGCGGTTACGCCACGCGTTAATACTTGGCGTACTTCGGCTTTAGTTGTTTCAGGTACTTCAGCGCCTGAAAATACATAAGGGATGAACCGTCTGCTTGGCAGTTCAAAATAAAGCTCTGCCATTTTCATAATTTGACGTACAACTGCGCGCTCACCTGCATCTTCAGGATATAGCGGGGTTTGTGGGTACGACTCTTCTATAAAGTCGCAAATAACACTCGACTCTGAAATATTAAGCCCGTTAGCTGTTGTGATTGCAGGCACTTTGCCTGCAGGGCTGATTGCTAGTAACTCTTCACTACCGCCGTAAACAAGGTGTTCTTTAAATGGCAGTTGTTTGTGTAAAAGTACATGTTTAACTAGGTTGTAATAGTTGCTAGCAGCAAAACCGTGCAAAGTAATCATAAGTCAGCTTTCCATCATTAACGTGAAGATACTCATTGCCAAAAAATGCAATTTAAGTCCCTGTCTTTAGGTTGAGTACATTATTACTTGTTTTAATTTGCTTATATATAGGGGAAAATGCGAATCACTTTTGTCTTTAAGACAATAAAGCATTTTATTTAATGGAGAGGCAACTTGGATCAACTAAAAGCCATACGGTATTTTATTAAGGTGGTTGAAACGGGCAGTTTTACCAAAGCCGCAAAAGCATTTGATGTGCCGCCCTCGTCGTTGTCACGGCGAGTTGCTGATTTAGAAAAAAGCCTAGGGGCGACGCTTTTAAAGCGTTCGACTCGCATAGTTAAATTGACCGAAGTTGGGCAAATTTACTATAACGATGTTCAGCAAATATTAAATCAGCTAGAGCAAAGCCACGAAACAGTGCGCAGTTATCAAACAACACCAATGGGGCGATTATGTATAAGCTCAATGGTGAGTTTTGGTGATAAAATATTACTGCCTCTGCTTGATGAATTTAGCGCGCTATACCCCGAAATTATATTAGATGTTAGCTTAAGTGATGAGCTGTCTACACTTGGGCGTGACGATGTAGATATTGCTATTCGTGGTGGTTATGCGCCAAATGAACGCGTGCTAGCAATAAAACTAATGGATAATGGCTTTATTCCTGTCGCGTCACCCTGCTATTTACAAAAATACGGCGTGCCTACTTTAATTATGGAATTAAAGGACCACAGTGGCCTTTATTTTAAAACGCCAGCGGGGCCAACGCCGTGGTTATGTAAAGTAGATGAGCAATGGCACGACGTTTCTGGGCCTGCGGTCGCTATTTCAAATAACGGTTCGTGGCTGGCTAAAAAAGCGTGTAATGGTGAGGGCATTTTAATGTCTACTCGGTGGGCGCTCGACTCATACCTTGAGTCTGGCCAGTTGCAAGAGCTTAAGTTTGAGCATGAATTAGCGATAAGCCAAAATGCGACTATGGCGGTTTATTTGTTGTATCAAAAGCAGCGCTATTTAGTACCAAAGGTAAAAGCGGCGGTCGACTTTTTAGTAAAAAGAATAAAAGAAACAGATGAAGATAGTAAGCGAATAAAATAGGCCTTAAGAGTTAGGCCTATTGTTTGTATAAATAATAGGTAAAAAATATCTCCTTAAGCTAAAGCTTTTAACTAAGCGCCCGATACATTACTTAATAGGGTTTAGAGATTAAGGATAATCATGGTTAATAATGCACTTGGCAGCCAGTCTAATTTAAGCACTTTACTTGCCCAATCAGTTAATAACGCTAACCAAACCTCTGTGAGTCCTTCGCTGCTAACCGGTAGCGACCTTCAAGCTATTAATGATTTACAAACTAACGCCCCCAAAATATCCGATGAATTATTAAGCCAGCTAAATAACGAAACTATTGACGAAGCACTAGCTAGCAATCAAAAAGTAGGGGATATTTTACAACAGCAACTTACCTCGCTATTTACTATTTCAAGTTCGCCTAGCACGCTTAACTATAAACTCTCCGATGAAGAACTCGCCCTGCGCACCGTAATAAGCTCTCAGCATGAGGGGTTATTAAAAAACGAAAACAGTACCCAATTAATTGAGCGATTAAATACGTCGGTTAAAAATATTCAGGGTGCTTATGCTAATACCAGTGATATTTTATCGAGTTTAGGTCAGCTTGGGCATGAGCAAAAAACGTTTTTAGCCTCAAGCCAGCAACGTGTAGAGCGCTCACTTAATCCCTACATGGAAAGCCTCAATCGCGCAAAATACGAGGATGACGATAACTACCTGTTTGAGCTCTCGGTAAAAACTAAAGAAGGCGATGTTATAAACATTATCTTTAACTCATCGCAAGGGTACGATGAAAACACAGGCGAAGCCGTTGATGGCTTTAGTTTAAGTTACGAAGTAAATGGCGATTTATCTGAGGCTGAGCATAAAGCACTTACGCAGGTGCTCAGTGGTGTTGGCGAAATGGCCGATGAATTTTTTAAAGTGAGTGAAAACTCATTTAATCCTCTTATAGTGCCAAACCAAACAGACATGAGTTTAGATTTTTTAGCAGGGTTTAATAGAGAGCAGCTAACAGGCTTTGATGTGTCGTTTTCAACAACGCAAAATGATGCGCTTGATACTGCAGAGAACACGCTTGATTTAAGTTACTCCATTGATGAAGCATCAAACCAGCAAGCACTTGTGTTTAAAGCCGCAGGTGGGCAAAACGACATTGATTTTGCACTTGATATGTCAACCATTGGCGCTAAAGACACGCAGCAAATGCAGCAGTATTTAGCGTCGCTCGATCAAAGCTTAGAAGATAGCCGAGTAAACAGTACCAAAGACGATAAAGAGTCGGCATTTGGGCGAAAAGGCGATGAGGCAATGCAGCAAGGCTTTGCATTATTTAAAGGCGCTTTTACGAGCATGTCATCAGCGGCTGAGCGCTATAGTAATTTGGAGTCACTTGCAGAACAGCACTTTAATGACGGGCGCGCCATGGTAGCCGATTTAGTTGATAACATGGTCGCAAACGATAGCCGTTACCAAGGGCTAGGTAATAAAGCGCCAAATACATTGGGAGCGGGTATTTCTAAGCTCGCTGATTTTGATGCTACATTTTCTTATGCGTTGGATAACGGCGACTATCAGCCTAAAAGTACCATTGAGCTAAGCCAAGCGACTGATCAAACCCAATTAGGAGATCTTAGCGGTGTAACGCAAAGTAAAAACGTAAGTAGCCACTTTGATTATCAATACAGTCGCCCTGATTATTACAACAAAGAAGAAAGTTATAACGTAGGGACTGCGGTTAAAAATAAAGAGCTTGTGGGGCTTGATCAGTCTCACGAGGTTGATGTTGATACAAAAATGTATGCGTTTAACCCGCAAACTAACCAATACGAGCTGCAAATGGCGATGCAAGAGCAAACCGTTAGTAAAAGCGACATTCGCTTAATTGACGATATTTGGCTTGAAGAAAACGAAAACAGCTACTCAATGCATAAAAAAGAGCGCGATGAGAGTGATGACAAACAAGATGATTTTATAGAAACAAACCGTCACTCACACACCAAGCTTGTTACCTTGATTGGTGACTTAGATAAGTTAGCCGAGAATAAAGACGTAAGGCGAGAATATTTAACTAACTTATCGCAAGTTAACTTTTTTATGGATAAAAAGTAACGGTCTTGAGTTGTTCACTCCACACTCAATATTGGGTATAGTCGTTAAATGCCTTATTTAATACCTAACTTTAATACCTAATTTAATATCTAATTAAGAGCAACCTTATGTTTAAACAATTAATTTTATTGTGTGCTTTAAGCATGCCGTTATTAAGCTGTGCTGCTGAAGCACCATTTTCGGGCGCAATTACCACTGATGTACTGCTAAGCGACTACGACAAGTTTAACGAGCAATACAAAGCATTTACGCCAACAGCACAAGACATTGCGTTAATGCAAAAGCTAGAAGGTAAAGAGCTAATTGTATTATTTGGCACATGGTGCCACGACAGTGAGCGCGAAGTGCCGCGTTTAATTAAGTTACTAGATGAATCTAAAGTACAACTTGCAAGCATTGAATATGTGGCCGTAGGTTACAACAAGCAAGACGATGCAGGTATTGCACAGGCTAACGACTTGCAATATACCCCTACGTTTATTGTTAAGCAAAATGGTAAAGAGTTAGTACGCGTAATTGAAAAGCCAACGGGCACATTGGCACAAGATTTAACTAAGGGTTTGTAAGGTCTATTCTTATGTTATGGCAATTCAATTAAAAGGATGTATAAAGCTTGGCATTCTTTGATTTGTTGCTAATTATAGCCTGTCATTTAACGTCAATTAGGTAAGCGTTATGTGAGCATCATCCCGCGATTTTATTTATAATTAATATGGATATTTATGAAGTGCAAAAAGTGTAAATCAGGAATTACCTCCCCAATAGTTAAAACGACAAATCTTAACGGGACTTCAATCGCGTCATCATCTTGCCCAGTGTGCGGTGAAAATTTAGATGGTTCAAAAAGATATTGGGTTTTATTAATTATTTTACTTATCGGCATTGGTGTAGCATCAAGGTATTTTTCTTAACCTTAGTTATATTATCCACACATGTGAATGAGCAAGACTTTAGTTTTGATTATTAGTCTTTTATTTTATCCGACTGATTTAGTCTTTTACTTAAAAGTTATGTGACTTATGAAATTAATGCGATCTGAAAAAGTTCAATTGTGGTTTTTGATAAATGCCAACAAATTGTTTGTAGCTGCAGCTGCTTTTGGCGTTATTTTTGTCTTGATTTGGGGGGATGCTTCTCAATGGGAATACGAAGAAGATAAAAATCACTACAGCGCTTTTTTTTCATCTATTGATAGCCGAATTAGTTTTGTAAACTATGGCTATTCAGGTACCAGTTTAAGAGTTGTTTTGAATTTTGATGCCGAAGGGCTTATTCCGGATGGCATTAAAAGCATAACTCCAAAGTATAAATATTTAATTCTTGAACGCATTTGCAATGATTTAGAAAGTTTGGAACTTTTAGAAAGCGGCTACTATTTTGATGTGGATTTAAGGGATATCAGTTCTGAACACATGTTTAAAAATTATTTTAATTTAATAGTTAAGCATGAAAGGTGTATCACGTAACACAAGTGAATTTTAACTTAGCTAATAGGCATCAGAAAGACTAAAGGGCTCAAATTTTGACTTCATATATTAAACTT
Organism: Pseudoalteromonas sp. NZS11_1; assembly: GCF_015864275.1. Lineage (NCBI taxonomy): Bacteria > Pseudomonadati > Pseudomonadota > Gammaproteobacteria > Alteromonadales > Pseudoalteromonadaceae > Pseudoalteromonas > Pseudoalteromonas sp. NZS11_1. The sequence goes on along the minus strand of NZ_JADYXK010000005.1, from coordinate 44,828 downwards.
TATCTAAATTTGCTACTGGTGCCTTACTACTTACAGATTGTGAGCATTATTCACTAAACAGGCTTTTTTCGAACGCTTGTGCAGCGTGTGAAGACGGTCTGTCTTTATAATGCAGTTGATAAAGTGGCCGAGAGAGTTGCTCGTTATTTTTTTGACTCAGGCGTGTTAATTTACCAAGCTGCACCAAATCCTCAGTAACTACATTTGGCAATAAAGCGACCCCCATACCTTGAGCGACGGCCCTTGCTATGGCTTCGTTGCTGCCTAATTGCATACTTTGCTCTGTTTGTACGCCATGCTCTGCTAATAACTTTACCGACATTTCTAAAGTGCCAGAGCCCGGCTCACGTAATAACCAAAACTGTTTGTTTAACCATGCTTTTAAGTCTTTCGTGGGCTTAAAGTTACTGGGTATAACGATACTCATTAAATCGTTTTGCCAGTGCTTACTTATTATATGCGGCTCGGTAGGTGTGCCTTCAACCAGTGCTAAATCTATAGTGCATTCAAGTAAGGCATGCTCAATTTGCGCGGTATTAGCAACTTGTACTTCTACTTTTATATGTGGGTACTGCGCACAAAATTTGGCTAAATAAGGCGGTAGCCAATAACTGGCAATGGTGGTGCTGATTCCTATAACTAATGTACCGCGCTTAAGCCCTGTGCGCGATTTAATATCTTCAATGGCGGCTTTTTCGATAGCAAAAATACTGCGGGCATGTTCAAAAAGTGCTTGTCCACCTTCACTTAAGGTGAGCTTTTTACCCTTAGATGCACGTTCAATAAGTAGAATGTTTAACTGATGCTCTAGCTCTTTTAGTGCCTTAGAAACAGCGGGCTGGCTTATAAAAAGCGCTTCGGCTGCGCCTGAAAAGCTACCCAATTTAGCCACTGTATAAAACACCCTAAGTGCATGTAAGTTCATTGAATACCTTAAACTGTATAACCTTAGGTTATCAAATTATGATTTTAATATATTGGGGTTATATTTTGCGCTTTTTTACAATTAAGTCAACACATCAACATGGTTTAAGTGAGGGAATATTATGCTTAGCGCTATTAAAAATAGTTTTCAGCCTTTAGGTATTAATACTAAGCAATACGGCGATACGCGCTGGTGGATTGGCATGTTACTGGTTATTGTACTTGCGGGTGTTGCTATTGCGCTGAGTAAATTACCAATAATGCAAGCTGCGCAATTTAGCTCACTCACTATTGGTATTGTAGTTGGTATTATTGTGGGTAACAGTGTGTTTTCGCGTATAGCTACGCGTACCGATGTAGGTGTTGATTACGCTAAAAGTATTTTACTCAAAGCGGGTATTATTTTATTTGGTTTTAGAATTACCTTTGCACAGGTAGCTGGCGTTGGTTGGAGTGGGTTACTAACCGATATTGTTATGCTCAGCGGTACGTTTATATTAGCAATTCAACTTGGCAAACGTGTATTTAAGCTTGATGAGCAAACAGTAATATTAATTGGCGCAGGTAGCTCTATTTGTGGCGCAGCAGCTGTAATGGCAACCGAGCCTGTAATAAAAGCTCAGGCACATAAAGTATCGGTAGCGGTGGCAACGGTGGTGGTGTTTGGCACGCTAAGCATGTTTGCCTACCCAATTATATTTGATTACATGGGGCTGAGTGAGCATGCGTACGGTATTTTTGTTGGCTCAACCATTCATGAAGTAGCACAAGTGGTTGCAGCGGGCACAGCTGTAAGCGCCAATGCTGCTGATACCGCCGTTATAGAAAAAATGCTACGCGTGATGATGCTCGCGCCATTTTTAGTGGGGTTATCGTTTTGGCAAAGTAAAAAGCATGCAAAAACAAACAATAACGTGCATGGAGGTGTGCAAAAAACGGGTATTACCATCCCTTGGTTTGCGGTGTTATTTATTGTGGCAAGTGGTGTGCATTCACTCTCTATTATTCCTCAAGTGGTTACAAGCGCTATTGTATGGTTTGATAATATATTACTCACTATTGCTATGGTGGCTTTGGGTTTACGCACACATGTTGGGGCAATTCGCCAAGCCGGTATTAAACCGCTGTTACTGGCGCTGTGTTTATTTTTGTTTTTAACATTGGGTGGTTACGCTATTAATATAGGTATTGCTGAGCTGATTTAAACGTTACTTGGTAAAAGTTGATTGGCGGCTTAAATTGGCCAATCAACTTCGTTTAAAGTATCCAGCTGTTTGCTGGTGTTTTCATTGCCTTGCCATTTATTAGTGTAAAAAGCGTGCGGGTCAAACTGTAACGTTTGTTTTTCAATATTGAAGTGCCTACCACCACGCGGATCTACGCCTACACCTGCTATGTATTGCCAGTTGCCCCAATTAGCGGCTACATCGTAATCAATCAGTTGTTGTTCAAAATAAGCTGCGCCATAGCGCCAATCAAGAGCAAGTTCGTTAACTAAGCAGCTCGCTGCAATTTGCCTTGCTCTATTTGATATGTAACCGGTTTCATTAAGCTCATTCATAATGGCATTGACTAATGGGTAGGGTGTTGAGCCATTACACCACGCAGCAAAGCGGTTTGGCATAAATGTAGTAAGGGGTTTTGTTTGCTTTTGACCTTTAAAACTAAACAGGCTGTTGCCTGCTTTAAGTGCATGCCATTTAAAATACTCTCGCCATAGCAATTCAAATTTAATCCAGTAGGTAGACTCGTTTGTTATTTGGTTATGTTCGTACGTCTCAATGGCTTTATAAACTTGCCGCGCACTTACACAGCCAAAAGCAAGCCAGCTACTAAATTTTGTGGTGTTATTAAAGCCATCAAGCTCGTTTCGAGTTATTTTATAAGTACTTGGTAGCAAGCCTGAAAAGTATTGATTTAAATGTGTTTGCGCACTTTTAAGCCCGCCATGCATTACTGCGTTGTTATAATTAGTATGCTCATTAAGCTCAATTGGTTTGGCCGCACATAATGTTATAGGTTGAGGGAGTAAACCTTTAGGCAGAGTTGAGGTTGTTATAGGTATGTTTATCGCCTCTACTTTTTTTCTAAATGGGGTAAAGCTTTTAGGCAGCTCGTTTAAATCAAAAGGGAGATCACTTTGTTGAAATAGAGTGTCTTGTTGAGTTGTTTTAAATATGACATGTGGGCAATGTGCTTTTAGTCGCGCAAGTTGGCGCTGCTCATAGGTTCCAACATGTTCACTGCACACTACTTCATCAATGTGTTGCTCAGCTATACGCTGCTTTAAAACACTAACAGGTTCACCCTCAAGTACGTGCAGTGTTTGTCCGCGTTCAATAAGCGCTTGTTGCAGCTCGTACAAGCTTTGCATTAAAAACTGTTGTTTATGCACACCATATGGCTTTTGTTGGTAATTATTACTTTTAAACCAGTGCGGATTTATTACAAATAGAATATCGATAGCACATTGCTGCAACGCAAGGTCACTAAAAATTGGGTTGTCGGTTAGGCGTAAATCGTTTTGTAGCCAATATAAAATGCGTTTGCTCATAGGTTTGCTCAGGTTTTTATAATCATTAACTTTACGAAGCAAAAGCGGGTAGGGATTAGTTAGCTGCAAGTTTTAGTAATGAAGCGGTGAGCAAGTATTACTTACTCACCTGCTTAAGTTTTATTTAACGGTTTTGGTTTTGTTAGTTAGGTTAGTAGATACATAAGCAATTAAATACACAAATACGCTAAGCGGTAAACTACAAATAAACAAAGCGACTTTGTACTTTTTAGCAATAGATGGTTTAGGCAGTATTACCGCAAAAAGTATATTCATTGCTAACCAAAAAATGGTAACTAACGGTGAAAGCGTTGTTTTAGCGCTTGATAAATCACATGTGCCAAATGAAATACTGGCAATAGATGCGTTACCTATTTCTATACATTGCGCGTTACCAATTAGGCTGATGGTAACTAATGTTGTAATTAATAATAGTGTTAGCGGCAGTAAATGTTTCATATTTTTTCCTTAGTTATTTAATTTTATGGGTCGCTCTAAAGCGCCTAAACAAATTAAAACGTTTGGCAAAAAATAACGATAACAAAGCCGTTAACTAGTTATTATAAAGTTATAACCACGATATCACCTCGGTTATAACTTTAATAAATCACTATTATTCAATGGGTTGTGTTTTTACTTTAGCTATAAGCTGATAACCTCGCTTCATTACAGATTTTATATATGTGGGGTTTTTTGTGTCGTTATCGTTAAGGGCTACACGTAGTTTGCTAATAACTCGCCTTACTGCGGTGTCGGTTACAATTTGATTCTCCCATACATTATTGTGTAACTCTTCAAGGCTAACTATTCTTGGTTGTTGTTCTATTAAATAGCTAAGTACCTGCATGCATTTGGGCTCTAATGTGTAGAGGTTATCTTCTTTAATTAAAGACTGCTGCATGCTGTCAAAAGTGTACTCACCAATTATTAGTTGATTAATACTCGGTTTTTCAATAACAGCTTTTGCGTCATCAGGGTTAGGCTGAGCTGTTTTGGCTGAAGAAGTAGTTGCATATTTTTGATAAACCCGAAATACCACCATTCCAGTTAAATTCATTAATAGTACTAACGGGCTCAGTGGGAACGCACATAGGAAAAGTAAATATTTAAATCCCACGTGTATATTTGGCTTATTAAGCATTTGCCCAAATAACACATTTAAAAGCATCCATATAATAAAATAAGGCGTAAGGGAAATTGAATCAGTTTGCTCCCCACAAACGCCATATTTTACTCCCTCTATGTAGTTTGATGCATCTAAACAAAACGCATTAGCTTGGCTGCTAAATAAAATGAGTGATATAAAAATAAGTAGGTGTTTCATTAAAAGTCCGTTTAGAAAAAGGTGGCAAATAATACCGCCCTCATTAATTTTAAATAGCCGATTTTTGTTTTGCTATCCAATCGTTTATAACGTCTTCAAGTACAGCCATAGGGAGCGAGCCTTGTCCAATAACTGTATCGTGAAAGCTGCGAATATCAAACTTAGCCCCGAGTTCTTTTTCGGCTTTTGCACGCAGTTCGCGTATTTTTATTTCGCCCATTTTGTAAGAGAGCGCTTGGCCTGGCCATGAAATATAACGATCTATTTGATCCTCTACCGCGCTTTGTGGCAAAGCAGTGTGATCTGCCAAGTAGTCTATTGCCTTTTGGCGGCTCCAGCCAAAGGCATGAATACCAGTATCAACAACAAGCCTCACTGCTCGCCACATTTCATAACCTAAACGACCAAAGTCGCTGTATGGGTTTTGATAAAAGCCGGCTTCTTTACCTAAACGTTCGGTGTAAAGTGCCCAGCCTTCGCCAAATGCTGAATGGCTAAGTGTGCGTCTAAATTCGGGTACATCTAACTCCATTGCAATCGCGTTTTGTAAATGGTGCCCTGGTATTGCCTCGTGCAGGCTTAGCGCTTCTAAATTATACAAAGGTTGCAATTTAGGTGTTGAGGCTAAAAAGTAAGTGCCAGGGGAGCGGTTATCAGCAGGTGGCATATAAAACGCGCCGCGACTCGCTGAGCCTTTTATAGTAAAGGTATTACGTGGTAAATGATTAAAATAGGTTGGTAACTTGCCATACATTTTTTGCGTAATAAAGGCTGTTTTTTCAAGCAAGTCTTGCGCATCTGTTGCGTAAAATTGCTCGTCGGTTGCTAAAAATTCTAAAAAATCAGCATACGTGCCATCAAAGCCTACTTTATCAATGATGTTTTGCATTTGTGTTTTTATACGTGCCACTTCTTTTAAGCCAAGTTCGTGTATTTGCTTTGGTGTGGCATTGGTTGTGGTGTAGTAATTAACTGCATATTTGTAATACTCAAGCCCGCCTTTAACGCTTGAAATACCCGGATCTGTTCTACAGTTAGGCATGTAATCGTTTTCAAAAAAGTCGTAAAAGTCTTGATAAGCCGGAACTACTTTTGAGCTAATTAAGGCTTTTGCTTTGTTTTGGTATGTGGCCTTTTGCTCTGCTGTAAATGTATTTGGTATGCGTGTAAAGGGCTCGTATAAGGCGCTGTTTTCAGGTCGCTTAACAATATGAGCGTTAATACTCTGGCTGTAATTTTCAAATGTTTTGCAGTAGTGCGTGTAACCCTTTTCAATACCTTCTTTCATCAAGTTAATGTTTTCTTGATTAAAGCGAGGGTAGTCGGCAAGGCTTACTAAAAATGCGTTGTAATCATCGGTTGTTAAAAATGCCATATTAGCTGGTGCTTCGGCAAAGTAGGTATGCCAGCCACTTAAAAAGTTAACCTGAAAATACTTATCTTGAAAAAGGTAGCTTTGCTGCTCTGTTTCTCGCTCGTATTTAAATAAACGGTAGTTCATTAGCTGCTCGTTGTTGAGCGTTTTTGGGTCAATGCTGGCTAAGCTTTTTAGTACGCTGTTGTTATAAGCTTGGCGCTTTGCAATGGCTTGCTCGCTCCAATTTGGTAAGGTACCGTTGGGTTTCCAACCATCAGGGTCGGTGCGAAAAAAGATTTTTTCGGCTTTTGCATTTTGCCAATGGTTATCAATAATGGTTTTTAAATCTGCATTGCTATCGGCTGCGCTCGGCAGTGATGCTACAGCTAAGCAAATAGCTAAAATTGTTTTTTTAAACATATTATTCTCATTTTTAGCGCGTTAATTTTTATTAGTGTACGCACATTTATCATTTTTGTTTTTAATATAGTACCAAGTTAACTTTATTAATGCGCTTACTTTTATAACCAGTATCAGTTGGTTTTACTTTTTGATTGAACAAATTTCACCGCTGAAGTGAGTGGGGCACTAGTTTATTGTTTTATCTGCGTTTAGAATGATTAAAACTAATTACAATAAAAGACCGTCATGTTTAATAAAGTAATAACGCTGATTGATGAAGCTAATAACCAAGATCCAAATATTGAGCAGCACAATGGAGAATGTTTTCCAAAAGAGTATTTATACTCACAGCGTATGAGCGAAATGCTAACTCGCTTTAAACCTGATGCCGATGCACTCATGCAAATTGCAGTGCGTGCGCAACATATTCAACGTTGGAAGTCGCCACGTAGTGACTTTGAAATGAACAAGCAGGGTTATCATCAATGGCGCAGTGCACTTTATATATTTCATGCGTCACTAGTTGTTGAATTAATGAAACAAGCTGGGTTTAACGATACAGACCAAAACCGTGTTTATAATGCAGTTGCTAAAAAAGATATTAAGCGCAATCCAGATAGCCAATTAGTAGAAGATGTAGCGAGTTTGGTGTTTATTGAACACTACATGCTTGGGTTTGCCAGTGCAAAACCAGATTACAATGAAGAAAAATGGATTGGTATTATTCGCCGTACATGGCAAAAAATGTCAGATGAAGCGCATGAGTTTGTACTTGCAGGTAATATTAAATTGCCAACGCCACTTGTTGGGCTTATTCATAAAGCGCTTGAATAAAGTAGTGTAAGCTAGGTATTAAAATAAAAAGGATTTTTAGAATGTTATGCCCACGTACAAATGCCTCTCTTGAGCCATTATTAATTGGCGGTATTACTGTTTACACTTCAGTGCAAGGCGGCGTATTTTTTGATAACAACCAAATTTTTAAGTTTAGCTCGCCAGCGTTAAAGCATGGTCAGGTATTACTTAAACATTTAAGTAATTATATTGAAGGTGAGGGCGATGTCTCAATGCGAGTAAATTGTCCTAAATGCCCAAGTATTGTGATGATGCGCCGGTATTTTTCACCGCTTAAAGTGGTTGAAATAGACGAATGCCCAGGTTGTGCAGGCATATGGCTTGATAGCGGTGAACTGGCAAAAATACACGAAAACCATTTAACACCTAAAGAGCGAAAGCTATTAGCTCATGAAATGGCCACCAATCATGGCTTTATAACTATTAAATCACCTACTTCTAGGTTTACGCCAACTAATAAAAATAAAAGTGCACATGAAACCACCGTTGAGAACTTGGTGCGCTTAGCTTTACTTGGTTTGTAACTCTTAATAACATATTAAAACAAAAACGGCGTACTAAAAAGTACGCCGTTTTTATTGTAATAAACTAACTCTTGAAAAGTTTATTTATTACGGTTTTCTTTAGCAAATGCACGTATTTTACGCTTTTGCGACAGTGTTACTTTATTAACACGACCAGCAAATGGGTTTTCACCTTCTCTAAATTCGATTTTGATAGGTGTGCCCATAATTTTAAGCGCTTTACGGTAGTAGTTCATCAGGTAGCGTTTATAACTATCTGGTAAATCTTTAACTTGGTTACCGTGAATAACAATACGTGGTGGGTTATAACCACCGGCATGCGCATATTTGAGCTTAACACGACGACCACGAACAAGTGGCGGCTGGTGATCGGCTTGAGCCATGTCCATAATACGACGTAACATTGCAGTACTTATACGTTTAGTCGCTGATTCATACGCTTCGTCAACAGACTCGAATAAATGACCAACACCTGTACCGTGTAGTGCAGATATAAAGTGTAGGCGTGCAAAGTCAATAAAGCCTAAACGGCGATCGAGCTCTGATTTAATACGATCTTTAACGTAATCGTCTAAGCCATCCCATTTGTTCACTGCAATTACCAATGAACGACCTGAGTTAAGAGCAAAGCCTAATAAGCTTAAATCTTGATCTGAAATACCATCGCGAGCATCAACAATCAATAACACAACGTTACAATCTTCGATTGCTTGAAGCGTTTTAATTACAGAGAACTTTTCAACTACGTCGCTTACTTTTTTACGCTTACGAACACCTGCGGTGTCAATTAACACATACTCTTTTTCATTTCGAGTCATCGGAATGTAGATAGAGTCACGTGTTGTACCTGGCATGTCGTATACAATTACGCGATCTTCACCCAGTATACGGTTTGTAAGCGTTGACTTACCAACGTTAGGACGACCAATAATCGCAAGCTTTACAGGTTTGTCTGCAAATGCCTGGTGATCGGTATCGCTGTCTTCATCTTCTTCGTAAAGATTAATAAGCTCTTCGTCATCGCCTGTTACGTCTTCGTCTTGTGCAGCTAATTCAGCGATAAGCGGCTGAAGTGTTTGCTCAAGTAATAACGTAATACCACGGCCATGCGATGCAGCAATATGATGAATTTCACCTAATGATAATTGGTAAAATTCAGCACAGTTTGAATCTGCATCAATACCATCGGTTTTATTAGCAACAACAAAACACTTTTTATCTTGTTTACGCAAGTGATTAGCAATTGCTTGGTCAGCTACGGTCATACCTACACGAGCATCTACTAAAAACAGAACAATGTCGGCTTCTTCAATAGCTAGCAGAGATTGATCTGCCATTTCGATTTCGATGCCTTCTTCTGAGCCATCAATACCGCCCGTGTCTACCACGATAAATTCATAGCCATCGTAACTAGCTTGGCCATATTTTCTATCTCGTGTTAAACCTGGAAAATCGGCTACGAGTGCATCACGAGTACGTGTTAAACGGTTAAATAATGTGGATTTGCCCACATTGGGTCGCCCAACTAGAGCGATCACGGGAAGCATAAACTACCTCTTTAAAAAACAACAAAAGGCTTCGCAGTGCGAAGCCTTAAAAAAACCATATGACTATTAGTAACTTAGTTTGGTATTTTTACCATACTAACTTCACCATCACGGGTGTATAAAATTAGCTTATCGTCGGCAACAACTGGCTCAACAAAAAAGCCCGAGCTGTCAAAGTCTTCACGAGATACTAGCTCGCCAGTTTCTTTATTTAGCCAATGTAGGTTACCTTCTTGGTCGCCTAAAGCTAAGTGGCTACCTGCAACTGCAGGGCCTGTTAGGTACCAACCGCGTAGAGCGGGTTGGCTCCAACGTTCAATACCTGAATTTTTATCTAATGCGTAAATAACACCATCGCTATCTACTAAATAAATTGTTTGTGCATCCATCGCAATTTCGCGGTAGCTGCTGTACTCGCGTTTCCATACAACATTGCCAGAGCGAATATCTACAGCGGCTAAGTTGCCGTTGTAAGCTATAGCGTAAGCGTATGGACCGCTAATAAGTGGTTGAGTGTCTACGTCAACTAGGCGTTCAAATTCTGATGCGCCTTTAGCAACCGCAATTTCTGCGCTCCATGCTGAGTAACCACTGTCTGAAATTAATACGCTTAGCTTGCCTGTTTCAAGGCCTACTAATACACCACCGTTAGCAACGGTTGGCGAGCTTTGTCCGCGTAATGTTAGTGGTGGAACTTCTTGTTCAAAGCTCCAACGCTCTTCGCCTGTATCTGGGTGAAGGGCTAACAATTTACCAGAGCCTAAATTTACAAATATTAAGCCATCGCCTGCTGTTGGTTTAGACAGAGATTCGCCTGGTACGTTTTTACGCCAAACTTCTTCACCAGTTTCGCGATCAAGAGCAATAATAAAGCCGTGTTCAGAACCAATATAAATTTTACCATAGGCTTGCAAAATACCACCTGATAATTTTGCATTACCGTTGTCAGCCCAAGGCCAAAACGATAAATCTTGGCGTACATCGGTTTCCCATTTTGTATCGCCATTATCAAGCGAAAGCGCTTCTACTTGGCCTTCGCGGCTAGCAACATACACAGTATCTTTGTAAACTGCGGGTGTTAAACGAGAAAAATAATGCTCTACGCCATCACCTACAGATTCTTGCCAAACAACGTCAGTTTCAAATTGGTTTACAATTTCAGGAAGTACTAGTTCATCTTCATCATCACTTGATGAACAACCCATCAATGTTGCCATACATAGGGCAAGGGCTGCTGTTGTAAATTTTTTCATGCCTAAAACCTTATGCCGCTGGGCTAGTTACTGCTAGGTCATCTAACTTAATTTGTAATAGTGGGTTACTTGTTAATCCACCCGCATCTATTGCTGCTTGGTATGCAGTACGTGCTTGATCTTTATTACCTTGCTCAGTGTAAATGTCGCCTTTAAGCTCGGCCACGTTTGCATTGAACGCTTCAGGTAATGGTGCATTTAATGTCGTTAATGCATCGTCATATTTAGTTTGCGCAATTTGAACACGTGCTAAACGTGTAATCGCAATTGCTTTTAATTCTGTATTTGGCGTATTAGACACAACCCAGCTTAGCTTTTCGCTTGCTACGTCTAGTTTTTTCGCTTCTACTGCGTCTTTTGCAGCAACGAATGCAGCAAGTGTTGCGTAGTTTGTGTCTTTATTTTCGCTAATAAACGCATCAGCTGAAGATAAAACATCATCGCTTTCAACAAGCGCTGTATATGAATCTGATGCTTTTTCAGCGGTAGTAATTTGGTTTTGGTTATATGCTTTCCAGCCATATAAGCCACCTAGGCCAACAAGTATACCTAGCGCAAGTGAAATGCCGTTTTCACGGAAAAAGCGTTTAATGGCTTCTGCTTGTTGTTCTTCTGTTGAATAAATATCCATTCTTACCTCTAATGTTCGCTTAGCCGTTAATAAGCTCAGCTAATAGCGCTTTAGCTTGTTCTAATTCTAATGTGACTTGTTCTTTACGCTCGCGTAAATACTTGATGGTCACAACGCCTTTTTCTAATTCATCTTCACCAATAATCACTGCAACAAGTGCATCGCTTTTATCAGCACGTTTTAATTGTTTTTTAAAGTTGCCGCCGCCCGCATGTACCATAACGCGTAAACCCGGTACGTCTTTACGTAGTTGCGCTGCAATTGCAGGAGCTTGAATGCTTGCTTTGTCGCCCATTGCTGCTAAATATACATCAGCATTACGACGAATGTCACCTACACACTCAAGTGCTTGTAGTAATAATACTAAGCGCTCTAGACCCATTGCAAAACCAACTGCTGGCGTTGCTTTGCCGCCAAGTTGTTCAACTAAGCCATCGTAACGTCCGCCAGCACATACAGTGCCTTGTGCACCTAAACTGTCGGTTACCCATTCAAATACAGTGCGGTTGTAGTAGTCTAAACCACGTACTAACTTTTCATTAACCGTATATGAGACGCCAGCAGCGTCTAAACGTTCACATAAATTTGCAAAATGTTCTTTTGATTCAGCATCTAAATTTTCAGACAATTTAGGCGCATCAGTTAAAATTGCTTGTACGTCTGGATTTTTGCTATCAAGTACGCGTAATGGGTTTGAATACATACGACGTTTTGAGTCTTCATCAAGCACATCAATGTGTTGCTCAAGGTAGGCTACTAACGCATCACGGTAATCTGCACGCGCTTCGTTAGATCCTAGAGAATTTAGCTCTAAACGAACGTGGTCAGTAATACCAAAGGCTTCCCATAGTTGCGCTGTTAATAAAATAACTTCTGCGTCTATATCTGCTGTAGCAATACCAAATGTTTCTAAACCAAATTGGTGAAACTGACGGTAACGACCTTTTTGCGGACGCTCGTGACGAAACATTGGACCCATGTACCAAAGGCGTTGTTCTTGATTATATAGTAAGCCATTTTGGTTGCCAGCACGTACGCATACTGCGGTGCCTTCTGGGCGAAGTGTTAATAAGTCGCCATTGCGATCGGCAAAGGTGTACATTTCTTTTTCTACTATATCGGTAACTTCACCAATAGAGCGTTTAAATAAGTCGGTTGATTCTACAATAGGAAAACGAATTTCTTGATAACCGAACGATGCTACTGTCTCGCGTAAAATGTTTTCTACTTTCTGCCAAACTTGTGTATCGCCCGGCAGACAATCGTTCATACCGCGAACTGCCTGAATTTGTTTTGCCACTGATAAATCCTAAATGCTGTTTTTTTGTGTAATGAAAAATGCTTACACAACAAGAATGCTAAAAATTGACCCGTCATTATATACCCAAATGACCCCATGATGCGAGTTTCAGTTGGAATTAAAAGCGATTTAGGCAAGGCATTGATTGAAAGTAATAGTGGTTCTATTGTTAAAATCAATAACGCAGTATAAATCGCTTTTAAACCAACCCGTTGGGTGTTTCACAGACACTTACTCTCATCGTTGTTACTTTTTAAAAGGGATTGCCATTCTTGCAAAGTAACGCCTTGATATTAAGAGCCTGTGAAACGCTGAATTCTGTATCTTGGGGTCGTTTGGGTATCCACTAGCTATAAAGGTAAACGCCAAACACCGCTGTTTGGCGCTTTATGCGGTATTTATTCGACTATTTTTATGTCAATCGGTGTTTGGCTCTGCTTTTTTTCTATAAAGTCGCGTACATAACCTTCAAGCTGGTCAACAATGTTGTTGTTATCAATGCGCGCTTTTTGGCGTTCGCCATTTATATACAAACCAGAACGACGATTTGCACCGGCAAGCCCTATATCACTCACAAGCGCTTCACCTGGTCCATTTACAACGCAACCAATTACCGAAACTGACATAGGTTCGATAATATCCTCTAAGCGCTCTTCAAGTTGGTTCATGGTGCTTACTACATCAAACTCTTGGCGTGAGCAGCTAGGGCAGGCAATAAAGTTAATTCCACGCGAACGAATGCGCAATGAATTTAAGATATCAAAGCCTACTTTAATTTCTTGTACCGGGTCGGCAGCAAGTGATACACGCAGGGTATCGCCAATACCTTCGGCAAGAAGCATACCTAAACCTACTGCAGATTTAACAGAGCCTGAGCGCATGCCGCCCGCTTCGGTAATACCTAAATGCAGTGGTTGGTCTATTTCTTTAGCGAGTAAGCGATATGCACCTACAGCTAAAAATACGTCAGACGCTTTTACTGATATTTTAAATTGGTCAAAATCAAGGCGGCGCAATATATCTACATGGCGCATTGCTGATTCTAATAAGGCTTCTGGTGTTGGTTCGCCGTATTTTTCTTGTAAGTCGCGCTCTAGTGAACCGCCATTTACACCAATACGAATAGGAATGTTGTGCTCGCGTGCTGAGTCTACTACGGCTCTAATACGCTCTTCACTACCTATATTACCCGGGTTTATACGCAGGCAATCTACACCGTATTTTGCTACTTTTAAGGCAATACGATAATCAAAATGAATATCTGCAACTAGCGGAATCGTTACTTGCTCTTTTATACTTTTAAACGCTTCGGCTGCATCCATTGTTGGTACTGATACACGGACTATGTCGGCACCTGCATCTTGTATTGCCTGTATTTGTGCAACAGTTGCATCAACATCCATGGTGTCGGTGTTGGTCATTGATTGCACTGCAATAGGGGCACCATCACCAATAGGGACGTTACCTACATTGATTCGGGTGGATTTTCTGCGTTTAATTGGAGATTCTGAAAACATAGCGACTACTCTGCTAGTGGTAATGTAAATTTGGCTAAACGGTTTTGAGGAAATGCAGAAACATCTACAGGTTCACCGTTTAAAGTAATGTCTACAGCGTCATGCTTACCAAGCACAACTGAAAAAGGAGGCGTACCGCTTACGGTCATAATGTAGCCTGCTTTTTTAACGCCGAATGCTATTTTTTCGCCTTCGCCGTCGTAAATTTCAACCCAACTTTCGCCAGTAAAGTTCATGACAATTGTACTGCTAGCATCGTCTTGACTTGCGCTGTTAGAAGCAATAGGAGCCGTTTCTTTAACTATTTCTGGGCTTGTTGATGTTTCACTAGACGTGCTTTGTGATTCTAATAATGATTCATCGTCAATTTCGGCTTGTTGCTGTTGCTCTGAAATACTGGGTTGAGCGGCTTGGCGCTCGCTCATTTTTGAGTTGGCAACGTTTATGTTACTCGTTTGCTCTTCAATAGGTGTCGCGTTTTGCCAAAACCATAAAGCAGATGAGCCAATAACAATCGCTAAAATTAAATAGCTAAAAAACATTAAACGACTGTCGTTTGCTTCTTTTTCTGTACGGCGTGAAAAACTCTGCATATTAGCGGGTTTAGCCGGCTCCGGTGGGGCTGGCATCATTGCTAATATAGGTGCGCTATCTACTTTTAATTCACGGCAATAGTTTTTTATATAGCCTTTAACAAAAGTAATAGGGCCGAGTAATGTAAATTCATCATTTTCAAGGCGTTTAATTTGAAGTTCAGACAGCTTTAACGGTGCAGCAATAGTCGCTATGCTAACGTTCGCTTGTTCTCTGTGATTTTTTAATATTTGGCCTACAGTTGGCTGTTCGCTCTGTGTTTGCGTATTTTCTTCATTCATAATGTGTATGAGTCTGGATCCACTAGTAAAAGTTTGTGCCCTGGTTTTAGTGCTATATCAGGACTTAATTTATTCCATCGCATTAATTCATCAATTAATACATGCCGCTGGGTAGCTATATCGTAAAGGGAATCACCAGCTTTAATTTCGTAATAAATATTTGGATCGTTTAGGTATATTTTACTTCCATTCATTACCCGATCCGACTCTTTTAGACCATTCCATTGCAGGAGCTTTTGTAGTTTAACATTGTATCGCACCGAAATGCTAAATAGGTTTTCGCCAACAGCAATTACGTGAAATGGCACGCGTAAAGGCGATACTTTAGGGTTAAGCATTGGGAGCTCTGTTTTTTGTACTGCTTCGTAACTTTTAAATTCAATATCTGCATCATTTTGATAGCTGCTATTTTCAAATACAGTTGTATTTTTAGTCGCTTCGTAGAATACCACGTCACTATTATTTTTTTGAGCGGTAACTGCAGGAACTGAATTACTATAGTTACTAGTTTGCTGCGAATTAAACTGGCCTGTTTTAGGTGCGCCAAACGAAATTATTGTAACTTCGCCATCAGCTTTAGTTGGTTGCTTTGCTGCTATAGCTTCTTTTTGAGGTTCGTAAACGGGCTTAGCTTTTTTAGGTGCAGCTACTACGGAATCTGTAGAGTCGTGCTCAGTAGTAAGTGCAAGCATAACAGCCGATGTATCGGTAGGTTTGCTTGGCGCTACGACTTTAGGAACTTCTTCTTTTTGAGTTGTTATTTGTTTTGCTATTACGGTTGCTTCATCGGCTTGCTTACTGACCGTGTTTTGTACTGCCTTAGCTTGCTTTTCTCTTACTCTAACTGGATTTACATCTTGGTTATTTGCTATTGCGATCTTTTTATCTGTTTTTTGCTCGTCGTTTGTTACCAAGCTTGTTGAACCGTCTTGTGGTGAACGTTTCTTTCTGATTACTTTTATTTTTGGTTTTTTTGAACTAACGTGCGCGCCGCTTTCGTCATTTTTTAGTTCTTTTAACTGCGCTTTACGGTATTTTTCTCGCAGTATTTCAAACTCATTAAAACGTGTTCTTTTCTCTTTTAATGCATAGGCTTCGTTACTGCTAGAGTAAGTTTGTAAAATAGTGCTGGAAATTTTTTCAGCCTCTTCTATTCTGCCCATTCTGTTTTTTACAAGGTAGCTAAGCATTAATGCGCGAGAGGATACTCGACCTGTGCTTTCGTAGCGTTTTAAAAGTTCACTGGCTTTGTATAAGTCACTTTTTGCGTAATACAGCGCTGCTAAACTAATTAACGTAGATGTACGCTGAGAGCTGTGATTAAGTGCCTGTTGAAAGTAACTTTCTGCATTTTCAAAATCATCAAATTCAATAGCACACAAGGCTAAATTTTCGTAACTTTCGGCAACGCGAATATAACTTGGTACTTCAATGGCTTTTAAAAATTGATCAGTTGCACGATCGTATTCATCAATACCACATAAAAACACGCCGTAGTTATTAAGGGTATTAGGATCGTCAGGCTTTATTTCGAGTGCTTTTTGGTAGGCTTTATCAGCTAGCGGGTTTTCGCCTACTTGTTGATAGTAATAAGCAAGAGAGTAATGTACTTCAGGTAGGTCAGGAGCAAATGCAGCTGCACGTTCTAAATTGTATTTGGCTTGAGAGTTATTACCCGTTTTTAAATACTGTAGGGCTAAAGCAATTCGTGTTCGTGCTGCGCCAGTATTATTAATTTTATTTTCGACGACGGGTTTATTACTGCCGTTATAACTACTTTCGCTAACACAGCCACTTAAGGCAAGTGTTGATAGTGTTATAGCAAGTATAGATCGCATTACCTTATCTCTTTATTTTTAGTCCATGGCGCCTATCTTACCTAAAACCTTTATTCTTGCATCATTTATTTAAAAATAAACAACTTAACTGCCCTATATGACTTATTCACATAGGGCAGTTACAGATTATGCTTGGTGGATATTAACGCTAATTGCGTTATCGTCACGCATTTTCTTTTTAGCTAAACGTTTAGTACGGTCAACTACGTCACCGACTAACTGTCCGCAAGCGGCGTCAATATCGTCCCCGCGAGTACGACGAACAATACAGGTAACGCCTGCTGCTTGTAATACTTTTGAAAAACGGTCAATACGGCTATTGCTTGAACGCGTGTATTCATTACCCGGGAATGGGTTAAACGGAATAAGGTTTACCTTACAAGGTGTGCCTTTTAACGTTTGCACTAATGCATGCGCCTGATCGGTGCTGTCGTTAATACCGTTAAGCATCACGTATTCAACCGTTACATCTTTATTTGCTTTTGAGCCATCGATATAACGACGACACGAGGCTAAAAATTCTTCAATAGGGTACTTTTTATTAACTGGCACTAAAATGTCACGCAGTGCGTTATCTGGTGCGTGAAGTGATATAGCCAGTGCTACGTCAATTTTCTCTTTTAGTAAATCAAGTGCAGGTACAACGCCTGAAGTACTTAATGTTACGCGGCGCTTAGATAAACCAAAGCCCCAGTCGTCCATCATTAATTCCATTGCTGGCACTACGTTTTTAAGATTAAGTAAAGGCTCGCCCATACCCATCATTACAACGTTAGTTACTGGGCGCTTTTCGCTATGACCATCAAGGCCTATATCTTTAGCTACACGCCAAACTTGACCAATAATTTCAGATACTTTTAAGTTACGGTTAAAGCCTTGTTGAGCAGTAGAACAAAAAGTACATTCAAGAGCACAACCCACTTGTGATGATACACATAACGTAGCGCGCTCTTTTTCAGGGATCCAAACGGCTTCTACTTCTTGGCCGCCTTCCAGAATAAGTGCGTACTTAATAGTACCGTCGCTTGCTTGTTGGCGCACAGTGATTTCTGGCGCTACAATTTCGCACTCAGCTTTAAGTTTTTCTTTAAGCTTTTTGTTTACGTTGCTCATATCGTCGAAGTTATCTACGCCAAAATGATAAATCCATTTCATCACCTGGTCACTACGAAACGGCTTTTCACCGAACGATGCAAATAGCTCGCGCATTGCATCTCGGTTTAAATCTAATAAGTTAATCTTTTTTTGCTCGGTCATGAAACAACCTCAATCGGTGACGGTGGAGATAAAATTTACGAGGACGAATTGTACACAATTCACTCACTTTAATCATTAAGTAAAACATTATTAGTTTACTGATTAATACTTTACGTAATGACTAAAAAAGGGCCCGAAAGCCCTTTTCAATATGTTAACGAATTCGAATTAACGAGTACGTGAACAAAGCTCTTCGTCAGCGAAGAAGTACGCGATTTCGCGAGCAGCAGATTCAACAGCGTCAGAACCGTGAACAGCATTTTCGTCGATGCTATCAGCGTAGTCTGCACGTAAAGTACCAGCTAGTGCTTCAGCAGGGTTAGTAGCACCCATGATTTCACGGTTTTTAAGAACAGCGTTTTCTCCTTCAAGAACTGTAACCATTACTGGACCAGATGTCATGAAAGATACTAAAGCACCGAAGAAAGGACGTTCGCTATGTTCAGCGTAGAAACCTTCAGCTTTCTCTTGTGAAAGGTGAACCATTTTAGCTGCAACGATTTTAAGGCCAGCAGATTCGAAACGGTTGTAGATAGCGCCAATGTGGTTTTTAGCAACTGCATCAGGTTTTACGATTGAAAAAGTACGTTCTAAAGCCATCTTTATGCTCCAATAATTTTAAGTAAAAGTGTGAATATTAACGGGCGCGAATTATACGCGTTTTAAGTAAAAAATCCTAATTATATTAAAAACCAATTTGATGGCAGTTTTGTGATCTCGATCAAATTTAAATTATTAACCATATTTATACTGCTGCGCTTCTGTTTATGTATTTTTCAATAACACCAATTTCACTGGATTAATGCTTGATTTTTCAATCAAATTGGTAAAACTCATGCAACTGCCTTAAATCCAGTTCGATGTATGGAGCGCACATGTTACCCGTTATTTCTTCAATGCCTTTTATTCCTGAGTTATTATGCCCCGCAGGCAGTTTAAAAAACATGCGCTATGCGTTTGCTTATGGCGCAGATGCGGTTTATGCGGGGCAGCCTCGTTATAGTTTGCGTGTGCGTAATAATGAGTTTGACCTAGAGACCCTGCAAATAGGCATTAGTGAAGCGCATGCGCAAAATAAAAAGTTTTATGTGGTGTCTAATATTGCGCCGCATAACGCTAAAGTTAAATCGTATTTACGTGATATAGAGCCAGTTATTGCGATGCAGCCCGATGCGCTGATTATGTCAGACCCTGGTCTAATTATGCTTGTTCGTGAAAAGTGGCCTGCCATGCCAATTCACTTATCGGTACAAGCAAATGCGGTAAATTACGCGAGTGTACAATTTTGGGCAAAACAGGGGATTGAACGCGTTATTTTATCACGGGAGTTGTCGCTCGAAGAAATAACTGAAATACGCACACTCTGCCCAGACACCCAACTTGAAGTGTTTGTACATGGTGCGCTTTGTATGGCGTATTCAGGGCGTTGTTTGCTTTCGGGCTACATTAACAAGCGCGACCCAAACCAAGGCACGTGTACTAACGCATGTCGTTGGGATTACGATATAAAACCTGGTGTTGAGAATGAAACCGGCGAAATGGTGCATAAAATTGACCCAAAAAAAGTTATTCCTACACTAGGTGAAGGCGCGCCAAGTAACGATGTATTTATGCTAGAGGAACAAGGTCGCCCTGGTGAGTATATGCCTGCATTCGAGGATGAGCACGGCACCTATATTATGAACTCAAAAGATTTACGCGCTGTGCAATACGTAGAGCAGTTAACAAAAATGGGTGTACATAGTTTAAAAATAGAAGGGCGTACTAAGTCATTTTATTATGTAGCGCGCACAGCACAAGTTTATCGCAAAGCAATAGACGACGCAGCTGCGGGTAAACCATTTGATACTAACTTATTTAAAACTCTCGAAAATCTAGCGCATCGTGGTTATACCGAAGGCTTTTTAAAACGCCACGCTCACCAAGATTATCAAAACTATGAGTACGGTCATTCTGTATCAACTAAACAGCAATTTGTGGGTGAAGTACTTGGGCGCTGCGAAAATGGATTAGTTGAAATAGACGTTAAAAATAAATTTTGTACAGGTCACTCCTTAGAGCTTATGACACCACTAGGTAACATTACTTTTAAGCTTGAATATATGGAAAACAAAAAGGGGGAAACTATTAGCGATGCTAAAGGCTCTGGTCACATTGTAAAAATACCGCTAAATGAAGGCATTAACTTAGCGCACGCTATTTTAATGCGTAATCTTGATGAGCATCAAGATACTCGTAATCCATTTAAACAAGCTGTTTAGCTACAGCTGAATATAGTTTTTTCAAAAAACTCGGGGTTATAAAAACCCCGAGTTTGCGACTTTATTTAAAATAATATTAATTATTTTTCAAGTTGCTTTAGCTTATCTCTTCGCTCTTTACGTTTTTGTTTTAATGTTTTGCTTGCATGTTTTTTAGGTTTTTCTTTACTCATTACAAATAACTCCAATTAAATATATAAAATTAATAAATAAAAATTGAAATAATTTACTCTATATTTCCTCCTTAATATTAATGGCTATTATTTCCCAAAGGTGGGATTCCCCAGCTTCTTTATATTCAATAATATGATTTATTTTATGCCCTAAAAGAGCGACCCCAAGAGGAGAGTGAAATGATACGTCACTAATAAAGTGCCTTCGTTGGCTTGGAGGCACTAAAGTTATGCGGCGCTTAAAACCGGTGGTTATATTTTTAATGACCACCGTGCTATTAATTTGTACATGTGGATTGAATTTTGACCAAGGCCGCTGTGAATACTCGACTTCTTGTAGTAAATACGCAAGCTTCAGCGGTTGTAATAGTACCGCTGCGTCTGTGAAGTCATTTTTAGACAGGAAAGATTTTTTACGCTCGAACAGAAAAGAAAGCATGGACTTATCCCCACAAAAACTAAATCGAATTTAAATATATTAAGGTACAGTGTAACTGCCGAGTGTAAGGGTTACACTCGGCTTAAATTCCGAAGGTGGTATTTGTTTTTAGCAGGTATGTGATTAAAGTAAACATATTATCCTCTTTGTTTAAATCAATCATATTGAGTTTAAAAATAAAGTCAATTGAGTTTTAGGTTAAAAATATATTGGCGATAAAATGACAGTTTAAAACTGTTTTTTTATGTTTTTATAAATTCGTTTTTTTTCACTAAATTGTTGTTATTTCTGTGTGTTAGTTGCTCACTATGTGATTGAAGCTAAGCGACTAAATAGTTAAGTGCTATTTATGGGATCTATAGTGCCACTTATGCCTATTTATAATATTTATAGATTAAATATACTGGTGTTGTTGTTTATTAAAGTGTAATTGTGTGACTAGTATTTTATTATGTGAAGCTTAAGCTGCTTATTTTATAGAGTAGAAGCTAGGTATCGGGTAACGCTTTTGTAGTGGCTACGTGTTTTACAGCTGAACCTTTATGTAATAGTCATTGCATTCAACAATGTTAAATAACCACTTTTTATTCAGGTTTATCGAAGTAAATTATAAAGGGTATCATTTATATGTGGATAATTTTTGCATTACTCGCCACTGTTTTTTTTGGTGCGCGAGGAATAATGTACCAATGGACGTCACAAAAAAAGATTAATCGTAATCTATTATTATTCGGTGTTTTTTTTGTGGGATTTATAATTAGTGTGCTAGGTACTGTGGTGTTTGAGCACACATGGTACGGCTGGGCTGATATTACGGTTGGGCTCGCTTTAGGTTTTGGATCTTTTGCGGCTAATGGGTTTTTGCACAAAGGGTTTTCGGTTGGGAAAGCGTCTTTAATTAGCATCCTGTCGGGGTTAACGCCTTTATTTGTACTTTTATTTGCCTTTTTATTATGGCAAGAAACCTTAACTGTTATTCAATTAATCGGCTTTTTTATTATTTTTGGCGGCCTTTATATTATTCGCTACTCCAGCGATATCTCATTAAGTAATTTACAAGGCGCGCAATGGGGATTACTGGCGGCACTGTCTTTTGCATTTAATGATTTAATGGGTAAGCAATCTACACTTCTTGAGGCGGATACGTTTGCAACTTTAACGTCTATGTTTGGTTTTGGTAGCTTTCTTTTTGCCGTTAGTTGGTTAGTAAAGCGTAAAAAAATGCTAACAGAGCAAGGCTCTTCTCAAGCGTATTGGTCTGCCGGTAAAACATTTTCGTGCGGGTTACTTATTGGTTTAACAAATGTAGCTGGCATGGTTGCAATAATATCGGCTTTTGCTATTGGTAATACAGGGCTAGTTTCAGCGATTTCAGGTATGAATATTTTAATTATTTTGTTGTATTCACGCATCGTTCTAAAAGAGTCTTTTACACGCCAAGAAGTTATAGGATTAACAACGGCATTTTTAGGTGTAATTGTACTAAGGCTTAGTTTTTAAAAGATGAATTAGCTTAATTACTTTGCTGTGAAAAGCCTACACTGCTACACATTAGTAAAGTGTTGCAGTGTATACTCTATAAGTAATCGCACTCGATAAGGGATTTGTTTTCTGTCGCGATAAAGCATAGAAAATGGCTGCCCTTTGCTTTGCCAATCAGGAAGAATGTGTTTAAGCTTTCCGGTTTTAATAAGTGGTAATGCTATATAATCAGGGATGTAGCTAATACCCACACCAGACTCAACTGCTTGTTTCATCATTTGAATTTCATCAACTTCTAATCGAACATGTGTGTTTGGATTAAAACTGTACTCTTCACTCGTTTGCTGATTTTTTAATTGCCACGGTACCAACCCAACGCACGTAACTTTTGGTTGCTCTTCTAATTGCTTAGGATGAGTGATGGATTGATAATCATGATTTAAGTGAGCACACAATACATTATGAGTAAGCTTTAGTTCTCTAATAACCCAATTATCAATAGCAGGGTTTCTTACTCTAAACGCTATATCAATCCCTTCTTTTTCAATATCAATAAGGTTATTTGAAAAGCGTAAATCTAGTTGAATATCGGGATACTGCAGTAAAAAATTACAAAAAATAGCACTTAAAAAATGTTTACCTATGTAAATGGGTGCGCAGATCCTAATTTTCCCTTTAGGTTGGTCTTTCTCATCACAAAGTGCTTGCTCTATACACTCTACTTCATCGAACAGTTTACGATAGCGATCGTAATATAACTCGCCAGTATGCGTAAGTGTAACTCGATGGGCATCTCGATTTAGTAACGTTAATTGAAGTGCTTGCTCTAATAAACGTATTCTACGGCTCAAAGTTGATAGTGACATATCAAGGCTTATTGATGCTTTTTTAAAGCTACCTAATTTTACTATGGTGCAAAAGTAACGTAAATCATCGAGAGAATAACTAGCTGCCATCAGAACTACTTTATTGTTTAGGATATAGGCAATATTAACAGCGACGCTTTAAAATTTCATTAGAGAAGCCAGAAGTTTTTATTGATAAAGATCAACAAAGAAAAAGTCAATAAAATGCATAATTTAACGCTGTTAATCATATAATTTAAAATAAAGCAGTAAATGCTCTATTTTTTCATTTTTTGTTTTATAGGACTTTAATTAGAAAGGCTAAAAAGTGGCTCTACTCATAAATAGTAAGTGCATTAACTGCGATAGTTATAAGGTTTCCAATTAAAGTCTTTAAAAACAGTATGTTGCTTTGTCGTGCTATGGCTTGTGCTACGATTTTACGTAACTCGTCAGCACTTAGTTAGTATCTTAAAAATGGCCTTAAAAGGCAAATTGTATTAACTAAAAATTAAGACGCATATCTATTTGAGTAAACCCATTGTAGTTTGAGAATTTTACTAAAGATTTTAAATTCGAACTCTATCCTCAAACAATAATTACTGAAAAAGCTGAGATCTAGAGGCTAATTTTTATATTACCTTATATTTAGCGTTTTCATTTTCAATTGCGAATTAATTTGAGTACTGCGCGAAAAAATAACTTACAGATAAAAGTAGCTCTGAGTTTATATACCAAGATTCTAAAACTGTGGCCAAAATTAGTTCACCACTACACCCCTCAAAAGCATAAAAAGGCGGTGTAATTGTTATGGAAAATAATTATATAGAATTTAACGAAGTTGATTATATTGTTCCTGCTGAAACATATCGTATTGAATACTCTTACTTGAGTAAGCAAGGGTTTCCGTTTACAAAAGATTTTTTACTTCGTGCTTTGCATATATCTCCATTGTCTAAATTTGAGTTAGCATCGTTTTTTGGATTCAATCCACGTGAGCTTGATGTAGCTTTAGAGGAGCCCATTAATAAAAATGAAGTGACTTACTTAGAGGATGGTAGATTATCTCTGACTGTATTAAGTAAGGGGTATTTTTCTTCTTTAGACGATAAACCTATGGTTGAAAAGCCTCAATCTCGTCCATCGATGATTTCTTTTGAACTACTAGGATTTAATAAAGTAAATAAGCAACATGGGGGATGGAACACCGGGCTTAGGTTAGCGGCTAATAATGAGATTAAAAGCATGAGCGAACAGCATGCAAAAAGCATGTTTAGTAAACATTTTCACCGTTTAGTTGAGTCGGGTGACTTAGGCAAAATTAGGACTGAGGGCAACTCGTTACCAAGCCTTTACTCCGTAGATAAAGTAACAAGAAAAAGAAGTGTTGCCCATAGAATAAAACGAAAGTTTGAAATAGATTTTGATAATAAAGTTAAGCCATTTTATGTTAATAAGATATATGAGAATGATGAGGCAATTAGTCAAGCTATAGCTCAGGATACGGATAACCTTAGGTTGGGTGACAACCTGCAGAGCATTAAACGTGCTTGGGATGCGTTTAAGGATATGTCAGTAGAGCGTTTTGTTAAAAGTGGTGAAATTGATTTTCGTTCAATAATTGCGGAGATGGCTGATACTTCAGGGAGTAAGCCATATGAATTATTAATAGGTTCATTTTATAGTAGTCAGCCGTGGAGAAAGATTGAGGAGCACCTAAAGAGACTTAAGCCTTCAAAAAAGCAAGGTGGACTAAAAAAATTAAAATGGATTGGGGCGAATACGCGTTATTGGGGAATGAGTGAAAGCTTTACTAAAGCCAAAGACAGTTTGATGTCGCATCAAAAGAATAAGAACGAAAATTGTTATGATTTTATGATGTACCTACCATGTGATGACAGGCCTAATGCTGTAGTCAATGGAAGTAAAGCGTGGAAGCATAAGCTTGGTCAATTACCGACTAGCTCAGGTGTTTTAAACGGTTTATTTGATGGCAATGTTGAAGTTATGTTACTGGATAATGAGTTTGCAGCGGTTTGCTATCACCTTTTAATCCCAGACTTAAGCCCAGTACATATTCCTTTAGGTTTTTTTACTAGAAATAAGCAATTAATTAAGCAGGTATCTAGTGTTGTAGATGATTACTTAGAAGGCTCAGCAGCATATGATAAGCCTAATTTATTAGGGTTGTTAAACTCAGGTAGCTAGCTCAAAGGATTGAATTATGAAATTTACTGAAGCCAAATTAGAACAAGCGGTGGTTGAGCTATTAGGCGAGCAAGGTTAACCGCATTTACTAGGTGGTGAGCTTACCCGTAATAATAGCGACGTATTAATTAAAGAAGATCTCCGTGTTTTTTTAACCAAGCGCTACGCTGAAAATAAAATTACCACCGGCGAAGTCGATTCAATTATTGCAAAGCTTGAAAAGCTGCCAGTCAGTGACTTATACGAGAGTAATAAAACCTTTTGTAAGTGGCTAAGTGATGGCTTTTTGCTTACACGCGAGCGTGGCAGAGTAGCAGGCAACTCAGCGCAAAAAGATTTGTATGTTCAGCTGCTAGATTACGACAACGTTGAGCAAGGTATTAAAAGTAGCCTAATAGCAGGGAATGCTATGGCTGGTTTAGATAAAGTAACTGAAGCGAGCGTTACTTACCTGCAAGACGACAACATTTACCGGTTTGTTACTCAGTTAGAAATAGAAAGCCCCACAAGTTACGACAACATTGAGCTGCGTATTCCCGATGGCATTTTATATGTAAATGGCTTGCCATTGGTGGTGTTTGAATTTAAAAGCGCAATACGCGAACAAGCCCCAATATTTGAAGCGTATGAGCAATTAACTATTCGTTACAGGCGAGCTATTCCGCAGTTATTTGTGTTTAATACCTTGTGCGTTATAAGCGATGGCGTAAACAATAAAGTGGGTAACTTATTTGCGCCATATCAGTTTTTTTACTCGTGGGGTAAGGTAACGGGGCAAGAGCTAACCGCGCAAGAGGGTATTAACTCGTTACATACCTTATTGCAGGGCTTGTTTGACAAAGCGCGTTTGCGCGATGTTATGCGCAACTTTGTATTCTTCCCCGATTCAGGCAAAAAAGAGATAAAAATTGTACCCCGTTACCCGCAATATTATGCGGCTAATAAGTTGTTCGAAAATATCAAACGGCATTTAAAGCCACAAGGCGATGGTAAAGGCGGTACGTACTTTGGCGCAACGGGGTGCGGTAAAAGTTACACCATGCAATTTTTAACACGCTTATTGATGAAAAGCGTTGAACTTAAAAGCCCTACCATTATTTTAATTACCGACCGAACCGATTTAGACGATCAGCTTTCGCAGCAATTTGGTAATGCTAAAACCTACATTGGCGATGATACGGTAAAAACAGTTACCAGCCGTACTCACTTACGTGAGTTACTAGAAGGCCGTAACAGTGGCGGTGTGTTTTTAACGACTATTCATAAGTTTACCGAAGACACTCAGTTGTTAACTGATCGCACTAATGTTATTTGTATTTCTGATGAGGCGCATCGTAGCCAAGTTAATCTTGATCAAAAAATTACTATTACCGAGAAGGGTGTAAAAAAGACCTTTGGTTTTGCAAAATACCTGCATGACTCATTGCCCAATGCCACTTACGTTGGTTTTACCGGCACCCCAGTAGACGCGACTTTAGATGTGTTTGGTGAAGTGGTTGACTCGTACACCATGACTGAGTCGGTCAAAGATGAAATAACCGTACGCATTGTGTACGAAGGCCGCGCTGCCAAAGTGTGTTTAAACAACAGCAAGCTGGCAGAAATTGAAGCCTATTACAAAGAATGCGCCGATGCAGGCAGTAACGAGCTGCAAATAGAAGACAGTAAAAAAGCCACCGCTAACATGAATAGTATTCTAGGCGATCCTGACCGCATTAAAGTGTTAGCAAGGGACTTTGTTGAACATTATGAGAAACGCGTTGAAGAGTGCTCTACGGTCGCAGGAAAGACGATGTTTGTGTGTAGCTCGCGTGGTATTGCTTATCAGCTGTATCAAGAATTAGAAGAGCTACGCCCACATTGGTTTGATGTAGTAGATACCGACGACGCCCAAAAACTATCAGATACCGAGCGAAAGCGCGCCATTAGCGAAGGCCGTATTGCTGCCCCCTCTGAAAAAGTAAAAATGGTAATGACTCGTGGTAAAGACGACGTAGAGCGCCTATATAATTTACTTGGCAGTAAAGACGAGCGTAAAGAGCTTGATAAGCAATTTAAAAACAAAAACTCAAACTTTAAAATAGCCATAGTGGTAGATATGTGGCTAACCGGTTTTGACGTGCCATTTTTAGATACCATGTACATAGATAAGCCACTGCAAAAGCACAGCTTAATACAAACTATTTCGCGCGTTAATCGCCAGTTTGAAGGTAAAGATAAAGGCCTAGTGGTTGACTACATTGGCATTAAATCTGAAATGAATAAAGCGTTAGCGCAGTATTCAAAAACAGACGAAACCAACTTTGAAGACATTACCGCCTCAGTTATTGAAGTAAAAAACCACTTAGCGTTGCTCGCCGAGTTATTTCATAAATTTGACAGCAGCCCTTACTTTACAGGCGAAGCCGTTGCTCAATTAAACTGCTTAAACCACGCCGCTGAGTTTGCGCTTATTACCGAAAAACGCCAAAAGCGCTTTATGGATTTAGTTAAGCGTTTAAAAGCTGCTTACGATGTATGTTGCGGTAGTGAAAAAATTAACGAAAACGAGCGTAATCACATTCACTTTTATCTCGCCATTCGCTCTATTATTTACAAGCTAACCAAAGGCGAAGCGCCTGATACCGCGCAAATGAACGCTAAAGTACGTGAAATGATAAGCGAAGCCCTGCAAAGTGACGGCGTAGAAGAGGTATTTAAACTCGGTAATGAAGACGGCGGCGAAATCGACATTTTTAATGAAGACTACATCGCCAAAATAGAAAAAATAAAACTCCCCAATACCAAAATTAAAATACTGCAACAAATGCTAGCTAAGGCCATAGGCGAGCTTAAAAAAGTAAACCAAACCCAAGGTATCGACTTTACTAAACGCTTTGAATCGCTAGTACAGCGCTACAACGAACGAAAAGAAGATGACGTACTGGTAAGTAGCGTACTCGATGACTTTTCAGAAAGCATGGTTGATATGATTTACAGCGTACGCGACGAAATGAACGCCGGCGATGAGCTAGGCATTGATATTGAAGAAAAAGGCTTTTACGACGCTTTAAAAGCCCTCGCCGTTAAATACGACTTTGACTATCCCGAAGAAAAGCTAATTGAGCTGGCCCAAGCGGTAAAAGTAATTGTAGACGACAAAGTTAAATTTGTTGATTGGAACCACCGCGACGATATTAAATCATCGCTTAAAGTAGAGCTGATTTTAATACTCGCTAAATTTAAATACCCACCAATCAGCCGCGATGAAGTATACAAAGAAATATTTGAGCAAGCGCAAAATGTGAAAGCGAATAAAGAAGCTTAATCTAAGCTATTAAAGCTTAACTTTTTCAGTATTCCACATTAAAATCAGGCTTAATTTTAAACTTGTTTTATGTGTAAGAACTTCGGGAAAGTAGTCATTAGAATGAAAAAGGAAGAAAATGTTTAAAATAGATAAAGTTTCAAATCGTATTTCTCCAATCGAGAGTAAAAGTTTTGCGGAATTAGGATTTAGAGAACGGGATCATTTGCAGGAATGGTTAGCAAATCAACCAGATGCATTTGGTGAAGACCTATTGATTATTCAGAAAGAGTTTGCAGGTTTTGAAGATACCCGAGAACGTTTAGATTTATTAGCACTAGATAAAGATGGTAACTTAGTAATTATTGAGAATAAGCTGGACGATAGTGGTCGAGATGTCACTTGGCAAGCTTTGAAATATGCATCTTATTGTTCTAGTTTAAATAAAAAGCAAATCTTAAAAATATACCAAGATTACTTAGATCGCCATTTAATAGGTGAGTTTGTAGCATCGGAGAGTCTTTGTGAATTTCTTGAAGTACTCGATTTAGACGAGGTTGTTTTAAACTCAGGTAATACTCAACGTCTTATTCTTGTTGCGGCTAACTATAGAAAAGAAGTAACTAGTACTGCTCTGTGGTTATTAAGTCATGGAATTCAAGTACAATGCTTTAAGGTTACACCTTACGCAATGAATTTAGACAATGTTAGCAGTAAAGACCTTTTCCTTAATGTTGAGCAAATTGTTCCTCCTTTAGAAGTGGAAGAGCTCATGATTAGTATGAGTGAAAAAAATAATGAAGAAAAGTCAACTCGTAAAGAAATAAAAAATCGTCATATTGTGCGCAGTCAGTTTTGGGCTCAAGCCTTACCAGAAATAAAGAAGAGTAATTTCAATTTTTTCGATAATCAAAGTATTACTAATAATGCCAGAATTCGTGGTAAAGCGTATCATGCAGGTGTTTATTACGGTGTAACTTTTTTACAAAAACAAATTCGTATAGAAATAATATTGAAACACTCAAACGAAGAAGTAAATAAGAAATTATTCGATGCCTTAATTACGCAGAAAGATACAATCGAGGATGTTTATGGAAGCTTGCTAGAATGGCATCGTAAAGACGGTCAGAAGGCTAGCAGAATACAAGATAATTACGATTTTGATGGGCTAGATAAAGATAAGTGGTCTGAAGTTATACAGCTGATTATTGTAAAATTGGAGCTATTTGAAAGAGCCGTTGCACCTTGCTTTGATAAGTTAAAAATATCAGTGTAAATACGCTAATCACTGCTCAAAAAGTTCAAGCTGCTATTAGGTCAAGGTGAGTCAACAAGACCGTTTTAAAACGGTCTCCAAACTTTAATCTTTTACAAGCCATATACCGGCTAGATTCTTAGAGTCCATAAGTTCATTTATTTGTATTATTTTTAAATAAGCTCGTTGGTTTTTATTATGTTTTTGACTAATACCGAGCCTAGAGTTTTCGAATGTAACCGGTGTGACACTGATATAGTGAAAACTATCTAACCTTATGAGTATTTTATTAAGTTTTTCGTTGCTCACCCTTGTGTTAAGTGCCTTTTCAAGTTTTTTAAAAAGTGGCGTTTGATTAATCCCAGAAAAAAAACTTTCACTTTTATAATTTTCCATCCAAATATAACCTTCATCATCACCATAATTATCAATATTTACTTTCTTACTGGTGCAAATGTAAACAAACTTATCATCTTCTAGATCATCTTCAGAAATATTAAAAAGTGCAATTGCAACCTTCATTTCTAGAGGTTGTAAATATGGATTGCTGATAACATTTTTTATAAAACAGCTTTCCTGAGTTGCAAGTTTATGAAAAGCGAATATCCCAGAACTAGAATCATCCTCATCTATTTCATGATTATTACCAGTGTATAGCTGTAATAATGGCCTATGCACATATACGCCATCACTAGAGTGCCGAGAGATGTACTTTTCAGATTCGATATCTTGATGCTTATTTTTTAGGATTATTGGGTTGTTGTACGACCCTAAATTTAAATCGTTATTTTTCATAAAGGTTCAAATAAACTTTAATTGTTTTTTTACCATTGTAACCAATTGAAAAATAAAGGTTAAAATAAAAAGTAAAAAATGAATTACTGAAAATGTTTTTTTTGTAATTGGACTTTTAATTTCAGTAACTTATGATGCTTTTCAAACTTTCACTTTAGGTACGCTGACAGTTTTTAGTTAGTAATATGCTCTTTAAACCCACTAACTACTAGGTACATAGCATGAACACAACCCCTCAATTAAAACGTATTGTTGCACACTTTGCCACTGAGTTATTAGAAGAGTTCGACGTAGAAGAGCTATGGCAAGATAAGCTATTTAAAAAAGCGTTATGTAGCATTTCTGGGTTTAGCTATACAAATTTACAGGGCTTAGATGTTGATGATTTGATAGCCCGATTAGATCATTTAGCAATAACCACAATGCCTAAAACGTTACAAAAAAATGTGCATATATTTTGTAAAGCGTTTGGACTGCCTAAAACGGTCACTCCTTTAGTTATTTTTTCTTGCTGTATGACGCTCAGTAAACCATTACGCGAACTTGTTGAATACTTACGTGACGATTATGCGAGCGTTATTTTAGAAAAAATAGCTTATGCGGTTGGTATTGATGAAGCACAACTCAACAAGCAAATTGGATTAATTATTGAATCTGGTATGTATTCAATGGATATGGAGATATTTGCAGGGGAAGATGAGTTTTTAATACTACCAAACGCAATTGCTAAAAGCCTTCTCGAGGGTAAGTTAAATAGTGAAAGTGATATTTTATCTAACTTGGTTACTCCTTGTGAAGCTTCTGAGCTTAGCGCTGCTGATTTATCTCACTTAGATTTAAATACGTTACTAAAAGCTACGCAAAATGCTACTAAGACGGGTGGGCAAGCATTGAGTATTTTATTTTATGGTGTGCCAGGTTCGGGCAAAACTTCATTGGCGAAATATATAGCGCAAGCCTGTGGCTCACAGTTGCTAAAGGTACAAGCTAAAGGTAGTAACTTAATAAACCCAACTAACGAGCTCGATAGCCGAAGCGCAAGTTCTGAGCTGCGTTTAGAGCACTTTAATGTGGTGAGTAAGTTGGTTGGGAAGCGTAAAAAAACAATGCTGTTACTGGATGAGTGTGAAAATATTTTTGAGCGTGATTTATTCTCTAAAAGCTTCTCAAAAGAGCTACTTCATACTTATATTGAAAACCACCCAGTGGTGAGTATTTGGATTACTAATCATCTAGAAGATTTACCACAGAGCGTTATTAGGCGATTTAATATTGTTTACGAAATTCCTGAGCTCAACAAATCAACTAAAGAAAAAATGATTGGCAAATATGTTAAAGGTTTGAGTGTTGGTAACAGTTTTATAAGTAAGTTAGCTACCCAACAAAACTTACTGCCAGCTCATATTGCTAAAGCTGTACATGTAGCAAGGTTATGTGGATTTAAAGCACAAACTGCGCGCGAATGCATAGAAGAGAATATTCAAGATACTTTAACTGCATGCGGCTTTTCGGCTCACGAATTAACTTATCAAGCAGCGCAAAAGTTTAATCCTAAAATGGTGAATATAGAGTCTGAGTATGCATCACTCGAACAGGTAGAAGAGGCTGTAATTGAATATTCGAGTTCACGAACTCTGTTAACGGGCCCGCCAGGCACAGGTAAAACAGCTTTTGTAAATTACTTATGCGAAAAAGCTGATTTTAAACTTATTTCAGTCAAAGCATCTGACTTATTAAGCAAGTGGGTTGGCGAAAGTGAGCAAAATATTGCTCAACTATTTAAACGAGCTACGCAGGAGGGGAGTGTAATATTTATTGATGAGGCGGATAGCTTGCTATGTAGCCGCGAACAAGCGAAGGCAAATTGGGAAGTGCAAACAGTTAATGAATTACTATGCTATATGGAGCAATTTCAACTTCCACTTTTTGCTGCTACTAATTTTGCTAAAAACTTAGATAAAGCGGTAATGAGGCGATTTGATTTTAATTTAAATTTAACCTATTTGACTCCGCTACAGGCTAAGCAATTATTTAAAGATACATTAGGCCCAGGAGTGTTAAAAAAGCACCTAATGCATGAGTTATACAAGCTTACAAAGCTCACACCTGGTGATTTCGCTATTGTTAAAAGGCAAATGAAATTTTCAAAAAAGCGCATGACTCAAGAGCGAATGTTATCGATTTTACAAGAACAAAACGACCTAAAAGAAGGCGGAAAGCAGAAGATAGGGTTTGTTTGAGGTATAACACTATAAAGTACTTACTTATTAAAGTTTTGTAGTTGTATTACATATGCTAGGTTACATATGTTACTTAAAGATAATGCTCGGCTATTACCTACCAAGTATATGATTATCATAAAGAATGGATTTAAAAATGAAATTTTCAAAATTAGTAAAAGAGCAACTCGGTTGTTATGTATATGGGTTAATTGACCCAAGTAATGATAAGATTTTTTATGTAGGGAAGGCATCTTACAATAACAGAGCTTTTGATCACCTAAAAGAAATAGGTAAAGAGTCTAATAAAGCAAGGAAAATAGCAGAAATTAGAGCTGTTAATGAAGAGCCTAGAGTTGAAATATTAAGATATGGATTAGATGAACAAACAGCTTTTGAAGTTGAGGCAGCTATCATTGATGCACTGGGTTTAGAGAATCTGACAAATGTGGTCAGAGGGCATGGGGTAGTTAAAGGGCGCTTAACAATTGAAGAGCTTGAAAGGTTACATTCGGTGAAGCCAGTTCTAGTTGATGATATAAAAGAAAAGTGTATTTTATTTTATATAAATCAAACATATTCACCTACATTATCCGAGCCTGAAATTTATGACATGACCCGACAGTTTTGGCATGGTGTATCAGCGGAAACTAGAGAAAAAAATGAGTACAACATAGCATTAGCAGTAGTTGATGGGGTTGTAATCCAAGTTTATAAAATTGAGGCTTGGTTTGAAGCTGGCTCTACTCTTTCTACTAGAGCGAGTAAAGGGAAGCCAAATAGATGGGAGTTTGTAGGCCAAGCTAAGGATGAGCATCATCTTCGCGGACGGTTATTAGTTGGCAGTGATGGTTATCCAATACCGTCAATGCAGCAAGGCTATAGTTATTTACCAAAAAAGTAGTTAAATAGTTTAATGGTTTCAAACCGTCACTTTTCAATTTTAGAGCTTGTGCCAATAGCACCAAGCTCTATTTCAACTCAACAATTACAACACAGATTAACTGAGCAGGGCTTTGAAGTTTCAACCCGCATGCTCCAACGTGACCTGCAATCACTTTACGAGCAAGGCTGCTTCGGTCTCGAAAAAGATACACGCAGTAAACCGTATGGTTGGTCTATCAATGCGCAGTGGCGAGGTGGTAATGCAAAAGTAATGAGCAGCGAAGTAGCTGAGCATTATTTGTTGTTGGAGCAGTTACTACCGCAATCGGTTCCCAGTGATGTTAAACGCTCAGTTCATATTAAAGCAGAGCAGGCTCTTAAACGTTTTAATGGCCATTTGCCCGATTGGCTATCAAGCCTGCCAAAACCTTCTTTAAAAGTGAATATTGATAGCAAATTAGTTGCGCAAATTGAGCATGCGATTAAGCATAAGCGTGTCGTGAGCGCTGAGCTTTATAGGGTACTTTACGATGAAGCACATTGGTTGAAGTTTGCTGAGTTGAGTTTTTACAACTTAGTTGAACAAGGCGGCGTTTTAATGGCGCAGTTTATGGTTGGGTCGCTTCACGATAAATGCTATCAGATGCCGGTTTATCGCATTCGTAATGTACATGTACTACAAAAAAATCTTAGAGAACCGAGTACTGAACAACTAAAAACGTTGCGCAGTGCTATTAATAAAGGCATGAACCAAGAGTGTATTGAGCTTATCGTAAAAGCTCCCAAACACTCTGCGGTTAATCAAGGATTTATTGAGCTTGGCGAGATGACCGATAAGCAAAGTATTGATGAAAAAAACGTATTACTTACCTACCAAACTATTGATACCGAGCAATTAACCGATGAGTTGCTTAAATACGCTCATTGGCTTGAAGTGATTAAGCCGGAAGAACTGAGGCAAAGAGTTATTTCTAAGCTTAAAGTGGCCACTACAAACTACCTTTGATTAATTTCAAACTTAGGTGCGTCAAAAGTTGACGCACCTATTTGTTATGCTCCTTTAAAAGTTAAGGAGTAGTTATGTTTCAATTAATTCAACAAAATGATGGTTTATCAATCGGTGTATTTGGTATTGGTGGGTGCGGTTGTAACACGCTCAACAGTATTTTTGAACAACGTGAATCTGAACAAGCGCACTTGTACAGTGTTAATACCGATAAAGTGGTACTTGAACATACACAGAGTGATGAAGCAGTACTAATAGGTGCTGAGCTCACTCATGGGTATGGTGCCGGAGCCGACCCTAAAGTTGGACTACAAGCGGCAGAAGAGAGTAAAGAGCAGCTTTTAACGCTTATTAATGGCTGCGATATAATTCTGTGTGCAACAGGGTTGGGTGGCGGTACTGGGACTGGCGCTAGCCCGTATATTGCACAACTTGCTAGTGAGCAAGGTAAGCCCATTATATTTGTTGCTACATTACCATTTAGTAGTGAAGGGCAGTTTAGAAATAATATAGCGCAAGCAGGTTTAAATGAGCTTAAAGAGCATGCTAATGCTGTTATTACTCTCCCAAACGATCAACTTATTGAAGTGCTAGGTAATGATATTGGTTTATTTGACGCCTTTAAGCATAGCAACCAAATACTTCATTCACTGATAAAATCATTAATAGACATGCTTTGTTTTCAAGGTTTGATCAACGTTGATTTGAATGATTTTGCCAAAATTATGGACTGCCAGGGCGATGCGGTACTGGGTGTTGGTAAATGCGATGAAGAAAGTGAGCTCACTACTGCACTTGATGCGGCGCTAAACAACCCGCTAGTTAATCAAGTGGATATGTCATCAAGTACGGGGGTGATAATACAAGTAAACTGCAAAGATGAAATTTCATTGGGTAGTTATAATCTCATTACCGACACGGTACGCCAACAAGTAAGTCCAAATGCTTTGGTTATTTGTGGTGTCTCGAAAATAGAAAGCCTAACGATTAACTATGAGCTGCTAGTAATTGCTACGGGCGCGAGTTCAAAAATGATACTTGATGACACTAAAAGTGAGTCAAGTTCTAAAGTAGTCGCTACTAAGCCAAAACCATCTGATATTTTTGATATCCCCGCTTTTATACGTAACCAATCTGCACCACCTAGTAAAAGCTCTTTATAGGTTTTGTAAGTAAATACAAAACTGTATAGCTATATGTAAATGCTACTCTAGTATTTGTAAAGGGCGGCTCTTTTTAAGCTTTTGGGCTTGCTGGTTTATATTACTCCAGATAGTGGAATAAGCACTCACTGTACTTTTGACTTTGGCGATAAATGTATTTGAATTATCAAATTTAAAAAATGACTTTTTTGTCGTTTTGTTTTTTAACTTAGCCTGTATTTTTACTTCTTTAAGTATTTCCTTCTCAAATAGGGAAAAGTTTTTATAAAGTGCCTTAATATCAGTGTCATATATTTTATTCGAGTGGTCATAATGTTTACTCATCGGATCGTGGTCTGAAACAGAGTGATGAAGCATTTTTTTAGACTCAATTTCAGCAATTGTTGATGACCCAATTTTTTTAGTTAGCACTTCTTTCATATGCGATTTTAAGAAGCTGCGAAGTAAAGTTGGAAATGCTCCGGCTGAGCCTTTTATATTTATGTTATCTCGCGAGGCCACCACCATGTCTTTTGGCGCATGATACTTAAGTGCTCGGTTTAAACTCTCTTTACTAATGGGTTTTGAGTCGTCTTTAACCTTGCAAAATAAGTAGGTGCGGTTTATGTCTGGGTTTAATTTTAACTCTTGTTGTATTGTTTTTTTCATCTCGGGTGTGAGTTGTATTTTAAACTCTTTTTGGTTTTTCATAGCACCGCGAGTGGTATGAGTTGTTTCAGGAAACGTTAAAAATTTAGGATTATCTAAATCATCTATATACGATAGACGAAGGTTGCAAATATTTATGGGTCTTAGCCCAGTAAACATCATCAGTAGTACCGCATTTATTAATGTATTATTTTTAGCTGTTTTTAGGTTTATGTATAGCTGAGAAATTAGAGATATATCAGTATATGCCTTACAAGGAATAGGCTTCGCCGTTCGAGAAGATATATAATTTTTATCTACTTCTAGGAATGGATTGGTGCCATTATTATATTTATTTTTTGCGAACACCCACAGCTTTTTCATTTGCTCGAATAACTTAGCCACATGCGGGCCACTTTTCTCTGTTAGTAGTTGGTCAAGCGTGGTTTCTATTATCTCAGGCGTAATAGTCTGAAATAACGTATTTTTACCAAAGGCATTTTGAATTGCATTAAGGTAAGAGGTGTATGTTGTTACTGTGGTTTCAGCTAACTTGCTAGGGCTATGCTTATTAATTGACTGTAAGTTTTCTATTTGTTTGCTCACTACAAATTCAAATGTGTGACTAGAGGTGTTCTTTTTGTATATTTCAGCTGCTTTTAATTTCGCTGATGAAAAACTCATATTATTAGAATCACCAAGCTTTGTGTTTTTTATGCCATGTTCTTTTTTAAAATGAGTAAAAAATTTAATAATGCCATCATGCTGGAATACAATTCTTATTTGATCTTTGAGCTGGTACTTTGAAAGCCTTCTACCTTTGTCCTGCGCTAATATAATAGTCGCAAGGCTGGCTAGCTCTTCCATTGACTCGTCATTATACGGTGGCCTAAATGCATTAAATTCAGCCATGCAAAGGTCACGACTTTTAATCGTGACCTCACATGGTTTTATTGAATTTAATACTGATGTTGCCATTAATATAAAAACCTTAAAAAAGTTAAAATCATCAAATAATTGATGAGGTATCGCTCTAATAAGGCAATGATATGAAATTAATTTTTTTTACAAAAACTTTGGTAAGTCGAAATTAAACTTTTTTTAATTATTTTTTGCTTTGGCTTCTTGGTCACTTAAATATCTCTCAACGACAGCTCTTCCTTCTTCGGTTAAGATCAAATCTTTTGCTACTCTGCCCGTATCACCAAGTGGCTGATTAATGAAGTTTACATAACTGCCTTTGTGAACTAAATAAGCTTTAATTCTATCTCTCAAGGCTTTTTTATCGTTATTTTCTTTTAGGTTTTTAGCTTGTTTACTTTGCATACCTGTAAGTCTGAGTTGTTGGCTTTCGAGTTCTTTCGCTCTTTTTAAAATACTGGCTTCATGAATTTTGAATACATTAAATTTGAGCTTTGTTGAAGTGCCAAATAGCTCTTCAGATTTATCATAATTCAAGCCGTTTGGATCGTCCTCTTTTCTGAGGTGATGAAGCGCGAGTCTGGTGAGTTCCTCTGCGTGTTTAAAATGATAGCCGTTGGCAACCATAATCGCTTTTGCGTTGGATTTAAAAAAGCTTCGGCACATTGTGCAAAATGCACCCGCAGATCCTTTCATTACAATGTTTCTTTTATCTCCTTTTACTGCATCAACAGGGGAGTAATCTTTGATGATTTTGTCCAGCGACCTTTTAGCAAATGGTTTGTTAAGATCGCGAGGCTGAAGAAATATGTGATCAGGGTTACAGTTAGGGAGTGCATTTTCCATCCAGGCTCTTTGTTCTGAAATAATGGCTCGCATGGCTTTGGTTAAGGGCAGCTTATATTCTTTTTGGTTTTTCATTTCTCCACGAACCCCAACAACAGATGCCGGAAAGGTAATTAAGGTTGGGAAATCGATACTATTGAGCCACTCCCACTTCATTTGTGGAATGTTGATAGGGCGTATGCCTGTTAATATCATAAATCGCGCAGCATTTTTTTGATGTACATTTGGGGCTGATGCGAGGTTTATCCATAATTCAGCTATCGAATCTAAGTCAGTATAAACTTGGCAAGGTCTAGGGCTTTCTACGCGGTCAGATACGTAGAAGTCATCGATATCAGCTGCTGGGTTTTTACCTGAGTTAAATTTGTTTTTGGCAAATCGCCATACTCTTCTAATTTGTGCAAAAAGCTCGATTGCTTGGTTATTGGACTCTGCCTTGATAATTAAATCTACAATCTTTTCTAACTCTCCAGCTGTAAGGGATTGGAACGCACGCTTAAGCGGAAAATGATGCCTAAGCTTTTTTATTCTACATTGATATGTTCTGAGCGATGAAGCTGCAAACTTGGTTGGTGCGTTGTTATGGCGCTTTATTAGGCTTTGTTCATAAGCATCAAACACTGTTTTAATATTATGATTATTTAAAATGCCATATTTCATTTGTTCAGTGAGCTTACGCGCTTTTGCTATTGTTAATTCAGGTGCTTCACCTAACTTGGTATTAGCTATGCCAGATGATTTAGGGAAAGCTGAGTAAAAAGATACTGTTCCAGATAGGGTAAATATAAGACGAAGATTGTGTTGTGCCTCATATTTCGATAATCGCTTTGTATCTTGCTTCTTAACCTCTTGTTTTAATTTTTCTTTTTCCTCAAAAAAGATGATTTGAGAGGCCAAAATAACACAGCGATTTATGTGCTGCATAGAAAATGGCGATTTAAGTTGCTTCCATTCTAGTTTCGCTTTCGTGTATTGAGCTTTGGTAAGTGTTGATAAAGAGTTTTTCACTTTGTTGTAACCTATATAAATAAAGGCCTTGCGGCGATTTTTATTGATTGAGATCAACAAAGCAACAGAGAATGATAGGCATAATTCGCGGCTGTAATTTACACCCAAAAATAAAAATTTGTGTTACTAATTTGTGTTACGATTTAATGAAAAATAGCGATTTTTTATTAAACTAGAACTGCACAAAAGTTAGCCTTTATACACCTTTTTTTACTTATCTTTTTGTTTTATATGAACTTTAATTTTAAAGGTTAGAAAGTGGCTCTACTCATAAATAACAAATGCATTAACTGCGATATGTGTGACCCAGAGTGCCCTAATGAGGCTATTTATATGGGCGCGAAGATATACCAAATAGATGCGAATAAATGTACTGAGTGTGTAGGGCATTATGATAAACCTACTTGTGTAAGTGTATGCCCTATTGACTGTATAAAGCCCGATCCTAATAAGCGTGAAAGTTTAGATGAGCTGGCTGATAAGTTTGTGCTGCTAACGAACTTATAACTTGTTCAGGTATTTTGCTAAGCCGCTTTTTACTATTGGCTAAAAACTATCTACATTACTTATTTAGCTTGTAGTTAAAGTCCGCTGTCATACATTTTTAGTTTCAATCAAATCTTATTACCTTCATTAATTATCAATTATATTGTGTTACCTTAAGGCTTTATAAACTCAAGTATTAATCTAAGTTTTAGATTGCATTCTATAGGAGTCTATTTTGCATATAGGTATTAACGCTATTCAGGCTGTATCTTCAAAGCAAGCCATATTTATTAATGATGAGTGCCGAGTATTTGTAATTGGCGATCTTGATGGTGATTTACCTGCCTTAAAAAGCGCACTTAATAACGTAAATTTTAACCCTGAAAGAGATACTTTGTTTTGCCTAGGCGACTTTGTTGATCGCGGGGATAAAACATATGACTTATTTACACACTTACAAGCCATTAGGGCATGTATGATATTAGGTAATCATGAGCATTTAATGTTGGAATCATTATTAAGTAATGATGAAGCGGCTTTTAAATTATGGACTGACAATGGTGGCAATTGGCACAAGTCGGTATCGAGTGAAAAGCTCAATGTTATGTGCGATGAGTTACTAACTAAACCTCTTTCAATAGTACTTGAATATCGCGGTTATAAAATTGGGTTGTCTCATACATTTGCCCAATCGTGGGATTGGGAAAATTACCCTGATGATAAATCGGTGATTGTGCAATCTCTATTGTGGGATCGCGAAGTAGTTAAACAAAATAAGGTAGTTAAAAGTCATGGAGTCGACTTTTCAATACATGGACATAACTCAACTAAAGCACCTTTCTGGGTGGGTAATAGCTATCATATAGATACCAATTATTATGGTGGAAAGCCGACATTACTCGAGCTTTCAGAGGTTATTGCTACGCTTGATTAACCAAGCGCTATTTAGCAATTGTTACTTCTTTCAAATATCATCCGGCAGTTTTGCTTTTTAAAGTATAAACTGCTGACTACCTCATCTAATCATCCCCTTCGTTTTTTGTATACACTTTATGATGATTTTTGCACTGTAATTATTTCATTAAGCTATTAAATACCACAAAGCCGCTCTTAGTTTGTTAATTGAGAGCGGATTTGATGTGTGGGCTGGGTTTTAACTTTCATTTAATAGGTATAAATACAGTTAAAAGAGACGTTTATTTAATTTAATATTTTTGGTTAACAAACGGTTAAGTTTGGCTGTGTAGAATAGGGAACAATTTTTGCCATTACGTGAATAATTTGCGTAAAAGGACTAA
The DNA here is from genome assembly GCF_015864275.1 of Pseudoalteromonas sp. NZS11_1. NCBI lineage: Bacteria > Pseudomonadati > Pseudomonadota > Gammaproteobacteria > Alteromonadales > Pseudoalteromonadaceae > Pseudoalteromonas > Pseudoalteromonas sp. NZS11_1. The sequence continues at coordinate 3,467 of NZ_JADYXK010000005.1, read as the reverse complement.
CTTCTCGCTTTAGTTTTATGAGCAGATTTAAATGGAACAGCCTCTCACATGATAGTAGCAAGCATATACCCTTTTCCTTTTTCAACGTTTTGTAAGTCATCACTTTATATATCAATTTTTTCTACTTTGGGTTCTACGTATGCTTTTGCAGCGCAAGAAAACTCGCAGCACACAAAAGATATAGAAGTAATAGAAGTACGTGGTATCCGTTCAAGCATGGCCGAAAACTTAGATGTAAAACGTATGTCTGGCTCTGTGGTTGATGCAATTACCGCGGAAGACATTGGAAAATTCCCTGATAAAAACGTTGCGGACTCTCTTCAGCGTGTACCTGGTGTGGTAATTGAGCGTGATGGTGGGGAAGGTTCATCAGTCAGTATTCGTGGTTTGTCGTCGGCGCTAACTTTTACACAGCTTAATGGTAATTTTATTGCGTCTTCTCCGGGAGAGCCTTCGCGTTCGTTTGATTATGCTTTGTTACCGTCTTCGATGATTGAAAGTGTAGAAGTTTATAAATCGCCAGAGGCACGCTTAGATGAAGGAGGGGTTGGTGGTACTGTATTAATGCATAGCCGAAAGCCTTTGAGTATGGATGCAAACTCAGGTGTATTTAATGTAGAGAGTACTTACGCTGATGTTACAAAAGAGTACGAACCGCAGTTTACGGGTTTGTATTCATGGAAAAATGACGACGAAAACGTTGGTGTATTAGTTGGCTATACGTATCAGGAGCGAACAAACAGAACACTTTCGGGCGGAACTGATGCAAATATATGGCGCTATACTGGTACTGGGCAACCTACAGATATAAACGGTAACGCAGTTGATAACAATAATGGGTGGGATGCTATTAATGATGCAAACGGTAACAGTTACGATGGCGTTTGGTTTCCACAAGTTGTGCGAGGTTCAGTCCTTAACGAAAAACGTGAGCGCGAAGGAATTCAATTTAGTACGCAGTGGCGACCAACAAATCGTTTAGAGCTTGGATTTAATTACTTTGGCTTTACACTCGGCCAAGACAGAACAGAATCTGTGATTGATATACCAGAGTGGTCTTTAAATTCTGATTTTTTAACGGATGTAAACCTTGATGAGTCGGGCGCTATTGTTACTGGTATGCAATACAATGCGATGGCAAGCGGTATTGAGAGTGATATGCAGTTTCCGTGGATGCGCGGCAGCTATGTACGTGAAGAATCCACCTCCGATACCTTTGATTTTAATTTAACTTATGAAGGCGATAATTTTAAAGCGCGTTTTGTCGTGGGTAATACAAAATCAGAAGGGGGGCCGGAAGAAAGTTGGGAAGCTGCATATAAAAGCTCAAACGCGGGCGAAAACGCCTCAACCATACAAAATGCTGCTCAAACGGCAGGCTGGTCACTCAACCAAAATAATGTATCACTTAATATCGACCCTAATACATTAACTAACTTGCAAAATGGAATTGGAGGCGGTCGTGATGCGGGCTCTTCAAACTCAAGTTTTGTACGCAGTGAGCTTGAGGAAGATTACTACCAGGCTGATGTGGATTTTTATGTTGATTGGGGCTTTTTAAAAACAATTAGAACCGGTGTTAAATACCGTAACTCCACGCTTCATCGTGAAACTGGCAATACCTTCTTTTTAGATCCTAATTTTGATATTGCTGCGGGCGAAGCAAGCGAGCAAGGTATTACGCGTTTTGACAGCTACCAATGGAATGGTGGAATGCCATTAGCTCAAAATGTATTTACTAGTGAGAGTAATATAGTAGGGGGTTTTGATATAAACCAAATGCCAAGTATCGACTGGGACAAATACCGCGATATGGTCACTGCTAACTATGTACCTTATACACGTATTGAAGATAACTTTGTTTACGACATTGAAGAGAAGATATCGGCTTTTTATATACAAGGCGATTTTGAGTTTAGTGAAGTAAGAGGTAATTTGGGCGTGCGTGTTGTGCAAACAAAAACATCTACTTCATCTACCGACTTATATACCTACCAATTAGATCACACAAATGATGAAACAGGCGAGCCAGTTAAGGGTGATGCACGCTCAGTAGAAGACTATCAATTAGTTACTCAGCAAAACAAAGACACTCAAATACTACCAAGCTTTAATATAGCGTGGGATGCAACCGACGATTTAGTTATACGTGGGGCAATAGCAAAAGTAATGTCTCGTCCTGATTACAGCGATTTAGGTGCGCAGCAGCGTATTACGTTTGTATCGGATGAATGGGCAAATGATAGAGCTGCATTTAATGAACAACCAGGCTTTAGCGGCAGTGGCGGTAATAAAAACTTAAAGCCATTTGAATCGGTGCAGGCTGACTTATCTATTGAGTATTATTATGCAAAGGGTTCTGCGGTTGGATTGGCGTTTTTTCATAAAAAAGTAGATAACTTTGTTGTGCCACTGGTAATAGATGCAGAGCAAAGCTTTGCCGGTAAGAATAATATAGTAGATGCAGATACTATTAATATAGCTCCGTATAGCACTGTAGGTAATGGTAGCGATGCAATATCTAAAGGCGCGGAAGTATTTATTCAGCATGCCTTTGATAATGGTTTTGGTTTTTACGCAAACTACACTTATAACAAAACCAACAAAGCAGATGTAACCGTAAATGGTAAAGAGTTTGGTCAGTCGGCATTAATAGGCAGTGCAAAGTATCAGTACAACACCTCTATTTATTACGAGGGTGACGCTTTTAATATACGTGCATCATATAATAAACGAGGAGAGACAGTATTGGGACTCAATAGCGGGTTAAATGTATACCGAGATCCCTACGAGCAAGTTGACGTTAATGCGTCGGTTAACTTATACGAAGGGCTAAGTTTAACCGCTGCCGTCATTAATTTAACTAAGTCGGAATCGGTAACGCGTTTAGGTGATGATACAGATGCACGATTACTTAATTCAAGCTATTCAGGGCGACGCTATTACGCAGGCTTTAATTATAGTTTTTAATTAACGGCATACGTAAGACTTTATTAAACGCCAACTAAAAACTGTAGTTGGCTTAGCCTAACGCACCTAATATTGTAGTTTTATGTATGCACATAGTTTAACTGCTCATATGTTGGTGGTTTAATAGGCAAAAAAAGCTCTGTAGCCCTCTATTTGTATAGCTTTCATACTAAATTCATTTAATTGTCAAAAAGCTGAAATAAAACATTGACCCCCGCTCGAATCTCCCTATAATGCGACCCCACTGAGACAGGAAACGCCAACGCATAGCGAGGCACGAACTACTCAGAGAGTTAAATAAAACTTCGGTTTTAAATCTTCCAAAAGAAAGTTTAAAACTAAGTGTTGACTCGAAAAATAAAGGGTGTATTATTCTCATCCCTTGAGACGCTAAAGCGACTCAAAACGTTCTTTAACAATATAAAGCAATCATCTGTGTGGGCACTCGTACAGATTGAGTTCTAACAGCCAACCTACTTAGGTAGCGAGGCAAACAA
>NZ_JADYXK010000046.1:0-14371 GCF_015864275.1 Pseudoalteromonas sp. NZS11_1 | reverse complement strand
TACCGTGGGTGAATAATATCTATTAGATCACAGCGAACGGATGGGTTCAAGGTTAAAAAGCAATCAATTTGAAATAGTAGAATACGTTCCTAAAAAGAGTAATTCTACAACCTCAACGCCCATTTAAGAGGCAAAATATAGTTGGCTAAAATAGGTGAACGGAGTGAACAAAAGCCAACTATATTTTGTCCTGCTTGAAATTCTTTTTATGTTTCAGTTACTCAGGGCTTAATATACATTTTTATACTTAGAAACCCAAGTTTCCAGCCTTCGATAAAGCCAACTTTTGGGGTGATTTGATGGTTTACTACAAAGCCAGTTAGAACTAAAAAAGAAATAAAAACTATTCCATAGACCAACTCGAATGTATCTCCATTTACGATAGTTTCAGGTAGCAACGCCATTAAAGCAAAACTTGCTAGAAGGAATAAAACGACGTTAATAATACTAAAGAATATATATTTAAATATAAAACCAAACATATTTATTTGCACCTTCCATGATTGAAACATAACAATTTAGTCTACGACATTTGTCGTTTTACAAACCGACAAATGTCTTTATATTACAATGATTTTATCCTAGCTATAAAATAAACAACTGTAAACAGTTAGTTAGATTCGCCTTACCTTTTCTAAATGTAGCAAAACCCCAAAATGGTGGAGATCAGTAATATAAGACATATTGCTATGTTGTAATAATGGCTACTTAGTTAACAGGTTATATTTTAAATATCTGTGTTTAAACCAATAATGCGTACACCCCATGGTCCTTAAACTTGTAACTCGTTATTACTTATAAAATTAGTTAAAAATCACAATCTACTTCTATTGAATCCTGTGTATTTTTACTTCATGTTAAATACTCTTATTTCTCACTTACATACCTAGAGCGCTGCATGAATGGGTTATGGATCTTAAACCGCGTTAACACCCTACGATGAATTGACGTATTTAATAGCCTTAAAACGAAGAGGCTCAGCAGTTTTAAAATTTGCAATTAATAGCTGACTTTACTAGTTATCCACCTCATAGCGTGTTGTTATATTTATTAGAACGGTAACTCATCACCATTAAAACTATAAAGCTTTCCCGTATTATCAATAGATAAATTCAGAATAACGTTCATAACTCCAAGAGCCGAATCTACAACATTTTCACTTGCTGTAGAGCCACCCATATCGGTTTGAACCCAACCGGGGTGAACAGCTACCACAGCCACATTATCATTAACAAGTTCTTGTGATAAGTTCACTACTAGCATATTGGCTGCTGCTTTAGACATTCGATAACCATACCAATCCACACTTTGTTCTAGCGACAAAGATCCCATAGCAGAAGAAATAACGGCTATCTTACATAAGCGTTTTTTATTTATTAAAGGTAAAAAGCAATGAGTTAAATATAGTGGTCCAAGTGAATTCACCTTAAAACACATTTCGGCATTAGCGTAATTAATAGTATGGATACTTGTGTTTTCTCGATCCAAATATCCCGCATTATTTACTATTAAATCTAATTTAATATTTTCCTCATTAAGTTTACTTGCCAACGTCTTAATTTTTTCAGGGCAAGTGATATCCATTAGTTCAATAGACAATTTATTTGGAAACTTACCTTTCAATGAAACTAGAGCAACCGCCGTTTCTAGATCTCTACAGGTAGCAATTACTGTCCATCCATTTATAAGGTATTGTCTGGCTAATTCGAAACCGATTCCCCTATTAGCACCCGTTATTAATACAACTAAGTTATTCATTGTTTATACCTATAAATCTTACAATTTAGTCTACGACATTTGTCGCCTAAAAATGACAAATGTTCTTATATTACAATGGTTTTACCCTAGCTATAAAATAAGTATTTGTAAACAGTTAGTTCAGTCTCAACTTTTCTAAATGTAGCAAAAATCCAAAATGGTGGAGGTCAGTAATATCAGGCAAATTGCTGTTTAGTTGCACAGGTTGATTATTAGTTAAGTGGTTATATTTAAATACCTGTGTTTAAACTAATAACGCGTTCACTCTATAACCCTTAAACCTGTAACTCGTTATTGCTTATAAAATTAGTTAAAAATCGCAACCTACTTCTATTGAATACTCTGGATTTTTACTTCATATTAAATATTCTTATTTCTCACTTATTATGCTGTTATGTCATTTTTAAAATTTAGCCATGCACTTATTCTCACAATTGCTAGTACCTTGCCGCTTACAAGCCATGCTGCGCTTGACAAAAATGAGCGTGAAATAGTAAAACAGGTCGATAAAAACATTCCCCAAGCATTGCAAGAAATAAAGCAAGCCGTAAATATTAATAGCGGTTCGCTTAATATTGAAGGTGTAAAAAAAGTAGGTGCGCTGACAAGCGAGCAGCTTAAAGCCATAGGTTTTAAAGTAGAATGGCTTGATGGCAGTGCGTTTAACCGCGCAGGACATGTATTAGCAACCCATGAGAGTAATGATCCCGATGCAATAAAAATACTGATGATCGGCCATCTAGATACGGTATTTGACAAAAATGATAACTTTACTACCTACAAACAGCTTGATGAAAACACCGCAAGTGGCCCAGGCGTTGCCGATATGAAAGGCGGTAACACGGTAATAATTACTGCACTTAAAAGCTTACAAGCCCTTAATTTACTCGAAAATGTAAGCATAAAAGTGTTACTAACCGGCGATGAAGAAAGCAGCGGTCGCCCGCTTAGCTTATCTAAACAAGCTATTGTTGATGCGGCAATTTGGGCTGACGTAGCGCTTGGTTATGAAAATGGCGATAACAATATTAAAACTGCCATGGCGGCGCGCCGTGGTTATACCGGTTGGACGCTAAACGTAACGGCAAATGCGGCGCATTCTTCGCAAATATTTAGCGAAAACGTTGGTTATGGCGCTATTTACGAGACATCACGTATTTTAAATGATTTTAGAGAGCAGCTTGCCACGCAACCTAATTTAACGTTTAACCCGGGGCTTATTGTAGGCGGTACAAATGCCGATTACGACAGTGCTAATTCGTCAGCAACGGCGTTTGGTAAAAGTAATGTAATAGCACAAACCGTGCATGTAGCAGGTGATTTACGCGCACTTTCACCAAAACAATTAGAAAACGCAAAAAGATCAATGCAACTTATTGCTAGCAACAGTTTAAATGGCAGTAAAGCAGAGCTTATTTTTGAAGACGGTTACCCGCCAATGGCATTAACTGATGGCAATAAAAAGCTATTAGAATTATACAGCGACGCAAGCCATGATTTAGGCTTCAACAAAGTAGTAGCAGCAAACCCACGTAATGCAGGCGCTGCAGATATTTCGTTTGCGGCAAGCCATGTTGATATGGCGCTTGATGGTTTGGGCTTAATGGGCAGCGGCGCGCACACTAAAAACGAAACAGCCGATTTAACCAGCCTTGATAAAAACATTAAAAAAACTGCATTACTCATTTATAGATTAGGAAAACTGTAATAGTAAATGTATTTTAAAGATAAGCGTAGGCCAAATAATAACCGTCCTACCGTCCTACGCTTGTACTTACTTTTAAGACATTATTTTAAACAATAATTCTCGCACTGTGGCTGGTTCAAACGGTTTATCACAAATAGCATCAACTCCCGCTTGAGCTATATTTGCTAGGTGCGTTTCGTTTGCCTCTGAGCTCACCATTAAAATAGGGATATGTGAGTAACTATTTGAGCCTCTAACGGTTTCTGTTAGTTCTCGTCCGTCCATTTCTGGCATATTGTAGTCGGTTACAATTAAGTCAAACGATTGGTTGTTTAAGTGCTCAATAGCTTCTTTACCGTTTACAGCTTCTACCGGGGCAGGTATTCCCATACCCGCAAGTACGCGTATTATGTGTTTACGCGCAAAGCGGCTATCATCTACAACCAGCACTCTTAGTAATGTTACGTCAAAATGATCAAGTTCTACTTCTTCTTCGCTTATAATATCTAAAGTTGCTTTAAGAGCGCGGGTAATGGCTTTTGCGCTGAAAGGCTTAGGCAAAATAGCAAGCACACCTGATTGGCGTAATTGCTCAAGGTATTTTTTATTACGCTCGCTCGATATAAGCATAAAAGGTTGATGCTCGGTGATAGGGTTTGATCTTATTTCTTGCAATAGTGAATCGGCTGTCCCGTCAGATAAATACATAGAGCTTATAACTAGATCAGGGTGATAACTTGCTAATAAGCTAAGCGCTTGTGTTTGTGTAGATGCAGTTTCAACTTGTTTTACACCACTTTCTAAAAGCGATTTTATTATTATTTTTTGCTGAACCTCTGAAGGCTCTACAAGTAAAATGGACAAGTTTGCTATTGCAGTTAAGTCGCTCATTCAGATCTCTTTAGTATTGTTATAATCAGGATAATAATAACATTTTTGACTCGTTAATATTATATAAAGAGATTGTAATATTTAAGAAAACATTATCAATCCCTTTAAAATATAGCACTTCTTAATTAGATTGAATGTAATCTAATGCATTCATTTTTTTATATGTGACGTTAGCGTGCAAAATATGTGCAGGCTCAGGGTCAACCACTTCAACAGGAATGTCGTAATTTCGGGCTATTTCAATTGCCATTTGCGTAATATTAACGCTAAACGAGGTGCCCATAAATACAATTTTATCGGCGTTGAGCATACGCTGTTGTGCTTCTGTTATTCTGTAAAGCTCGGTGTAGTACTCGTCAAATAATAAAACAAAGGGCTTAAATGAATGGTTTAGCACAGGCGTTTGGTTTTGAATATTAAATAGCTCAAAAAGAGACTCTTGCAGGCGGCTTTCTTCTACACTATCCCACGGGGTGGCAAGTGGCGTGACTGGCTCACCTTGCTCATGAAATAAGGTCATTTGATCAAGCCTGCCATGAATAGCAATGTAATTTTTATTACCCGCTTTGCCATCAAGCCCATCTATGTTTTGAGTAATTAGGTTTTTGTCACTTAGCCAATGGTGTACGTCGTTTGGGCCATGGTTGCGATACGCTGCAAAGCGATGGTAATACCATGCTAAAAACTCTTTAGGGGCATTTTGGTACATTGCGCGCGTTGCCATTTCCATAGGCGTATAATTTTTACTGCCTATGGTCCAGTAACCATCCTCCCCTCTAAAGGTGGGAATACCACTGGCTGCGCTGACTCCCGCCCCGGTAATGTAAAGGGTGTTCACTTTGGCGCCTCGTAACCGAGTACGTTAGCGCTTACTTGCTGACTGTTATCAATACCGCCAATTCGATATAAAACACCGCTGTGCTCAAGTAAACCACGATGATCCATGCTCTTTACTTCAACTGGGGATAAAATCTGCCATTCGTTTTTTTCGATACTAAAGCGCCAAACATGATCACTTGCTGATGCAGGTTTGCCGTCGTAGCCTATTGCGCTGTAGTTATATGGGTTATTAGAGCCTGCCATCATATAAATATTGCCATTATAGCTGGTAGCTGCCATTCGATAGTGAGCGGTGCCCGTTGGATGAGGCAACGTACGCCAATCTATTTTTTGTGGATTAGTTGAATCTATTGTGCCTTTTAAACACTGTGCTACACCTGCAAACGAGCGACGCGAATCAGGATTAGCTTGTGTTTTAACGCCATCACAAATAACAATGGTATTATCGCTAATTGCAGCAGCTTGGCCAAATACGGGCTCACCTAAAAATGGCGAGGCTTGTTGCCATGTATTATTTTGCGTGTCGTACACTTGCACTAAGTTTACGTTGCCATCGTTATGCCAACCGCTAATTAGATAAATGTAACGCGCTTTGTAGCTCAGCGCGACGCTATCGTCTACGGGTACTGGCATGCTCGCAAGATGAGTGTAGGTATCTTTTATTACGTCGTACTTATATACGTCGGGGCTTGAAACTTCAGTATGATCCTCTGCTACCGTATAGCCGCCAAACACATAGGCGTACTCGCCTAAACCGACTGCGGTGCTTGCTAAGCGCCCTTTTAGTGGCAAGCTTGAAGGCACACCAGTTTTAGATTGCCACTGTGAATCGCCAACTTTAAGCGCCCACACTTTGTTATGCACTGACGAGTATTGTTTATCGCCCCCCAGCCCCATAAAGCTTAAAAAATAGGTTTGGTTTTGTACTGTAACTTTAGCCACAGCATTATTAGCAACTGGCTCTGGTAAAGCGGGAAGGCTTGCTAACGCAAGAGAAAAAAGAAGGCTCATAAGGCAAATAATTTAATAAGAATTAATACGCTCAGATTAAATTATTTTAACCTTGTGAGCCAGTATTGTTATATCTAAATAATCAAACGCTTTTGATTAGTAACCATATTAGTAGGCAATACTAATATGATTATTAACGTGCGCCGCATTTTGCGCTTCATCAACCATTGCAGTTGCATAATCAGTGACCGATACCTTGCTTTCGCCTGCATCATTAGTAAAAAATGTATTACTGCCGATACGGTAATCGACTTCATTATCACCTGGATATAATTTGTGGACAGTTTATTTATGACGTAATTATCAGCAAACGGTAGTGCGTGCTTTCATCGACTTTTTAGCGCAGCACTGTCAAACCGATATTAAAAAATATGTCGGCAAGTAAGGCATTGTAGTTAAGGGCGCTGTGACTATTGTTTAAGCTAAGGTGATAGTTCAGCTTAGTTATTGAGGTAAATAGGTTACGTTATCTAAGCCTCGTTGCTTATTTTTGTACATAGCTTGATCAGCATACTTTATGAGTTCGTGATCTGTTTGGCCGTGCTCGGGGTAATTTGCAATTCCTATACTGGGTGAAATATTTAGTAGTACGTCATCTAACTTAAAGACGGCTTTAAACTCAGTGAGGACTTTATTTTTGATTCTGACGGTTTCGTGGCTAGAACTTAAGTTATCTAAAATAATTAAAAATTCGTCTCCGCCTAAACGCCCTACTGTGTCGTAATGCCTAACCGACGCTGAAAGCCTTTTTGCTATAGCGCATAAAAGCTTATCGCCAATTTCATGTCCGTGAGTATCGTTTACTGCTTTAAAGCCATTTATGTCTATAAACAGCAAAGAAAAAAACGTGTTGTCTCTGGTTGCACTAATAATTACTTTTTCTAATCGATTCATCAATAAAGAACGATTTGGTAGGCCAGTTAACACATCGTGCCGTGCCATATAATGGAGTTGATCTTCCATTACTTTACGTTCAGTTATATCGTGCGCGACAGCGATCCTTACTTGATGTTGCTCTGACCAACGAACAGACCATAATATATGAACTACTTGACCATCTTTTCTCATCCAACGGTTTTCAAAGCGAGGGTTCACCATTTCGCCAGACAACAGCGAAGTTACGGCATTATGCGTTTTATAATGATCACCTTCGTAAACATAGTTAATCATTTTTTTGCCTACAACTTCGTCGGCCGTATAACCAAAAATTTGCTCAAATGCTGCGCTTACAAAAACAAATGTGCCTTGTTTATCTACCACGCATACCGCATCAAGCATTAAATCGAGTACTTCTTCTACATTAATTAATTCATTTTTTTTCATACTTTGGTGCCTTCAAAGCAAAACCAAGCGAATTTAAGTATTCTATATACCTTTAATAAAAGCAAAGGTAATTGAAACTACAATAATAGTTAATACAAAGTTAGATTAATCGTGCACGTATAATTAATATCGCCCTTGTAAAAGCATAAAATGCAAAGTTAAATAATCAATAAGCGTAAAATACTTTGAAGTCCTTCAAAAATAGACTAAATTTTAAATAGTATATAATCATATAACTCTCAGTAACTTCTATTTTTTGACTCTTTAATAAATGTAATTGTATAAAATGTATCTACTTTATTTTTTAAATTTTACTGTTTTATTGGCCTAAGTTAAATTTTTTAACTACTACAAAATTAGTTGTTTTGATTTAATCGCATTTATACTTTTACGCTGTTAATGTATGTTAATATTGTGTGATATCACATGTATTACAAAAACAGTCATTGTTTTTTATTTTTTGATTGCGCAGGAGACTTTTGGGTGAAAATATCACAACGTTTATTTTGGCCATTACTTTTTGTGTGCCCTCTTGTAATGGCTGAGCCGTTTGAAGATGAAGACCTCGATCTTGATGCTTTAATGGGTATGGATGTGCAAGCAACTTCTGCGATGAAAAGAGCACAATCAGCATTTGATACCGCTTCATCTATTTATGTATTAAGTAAAGAACAAATTACTAAATCTGGTGCTACATCAGTACCTGAAGCACTAAAAATGGTGCCGGGTTTAATTGTCCGTCAGCTCGATAACAATCAATGGGCTATTTCCTCAAGAGGCATTGCCTCTCGCTTTTCAAGCAAATTATTGGTTATGATTGACGGACAAAGCTTATATACCCCAAAGTTTGCCGCTGTTTATTGGGAAACACTCAACGTTCCTTTGTACGATATTGAACGTATTGAAGTTATACGCGGACAAGGCGGATTACTTTGGGGAAGTAACGCAAATAATGGCGTTATTAATATCATTACTAAAAATAGTATTGATACTCGCGGTGGATACGCAAGTGTAACAACTGGTAATCAAATAAATGTTGATGCAAATCTTCGCTACGGTGGTGATATAAGTAACATAGGCAGCTACCGAGTGTATGGTCATTTAAAAGATGCTAATGGATCAAAAAAAGGGATCTCACTCGATCCTAACGACACAACTAAGCAAAATTCTTTAGGTTTTAGAGCTGACTTTACCCCTAATGATGAGTGGTCAGCACTACTCCAGGGTGATGTAACTCATTCCACACTTGGCCAAAACTACCGAGGTGTTGTCGATGAAACCAACGAAAACATTTCATTTTCAGATGATTTAAAGCGAACAGACACGCGCATAATGGCGCACCTTGAAAACAGAATGTCGCCAGATGCCAATCAAATGCTACAAATTTCTTGGCTTAAACAAAATGGCTCTCAAAATTATATTAAAGAAGACTTTGAATCGATAGATATTGATTATCAAATGAACTTTATATATCAATCTCTACAGTTAGATTGGGGGTTGAACTACCGATACAATTCTATATCTTTCGCAGAAAGTGTATTTTTAGATAGCGATAAAAACTTTGATAGCCTCAAACAATATGGTGCACTTGTTCAAGCTCAATATAATGTGACTCCTGACACTCTCGACTTTATTATTGGTACTAAGCTTGATCATAACGATTTAACTGGCTGGGAAAATCAACCATCAGCAAGACTTATATACAAACCAGTAGATAACCACCTTACTTGGGGCGCAATATCGCGAAGTGTACGTACACCAACATTAATTGAGTTTAACGACAACTTTAAAGTTAATGGTACAGAAATTAAAGATCTTACCGGTTTAAGTTCAGGCTTTGGCCAAATAGACGACTACCGAATTGCAACCTACCTAAATGGTAATGACAAAGTTAAATCAGAAAACTATCTATCTTATGAATTAGGCTACCGTTTTACTGCTAACGATTGGTCATTAGATCTTTCTACTTATTATACCGATGCTAAAAACGTAGCGGTTATTGATATGAATACGCATGCTGAACAATTCACTCCTATACTTGATTTATTTCTAGCAGGGAGAATTCCAGAAGTATTTCAAGCACTAACAATGACTCGTATAGATTTAGACTTTGCATCTGTAGCAAACACAACCACTAAAGGGTTCGACTTAGTAATATCATGGCAACCAATTGATAATCTCAATACTGAGTTTGGTTACAGTTACACCGACTATAACTACGATTTACCTCCTAGAGTAGAGCCCGCTATCGGGTATGACTCTAAAAACAGGCAGTTATTTGCAAAAGCCGATTATACATTCTCAACTGACCATAACGTATTTGCGACATTACGAGCAGTAAACTCAAATGCATATAATACTGATAATTACACAACGTTAGATGTTAGTTGGAATTGGCAGGCTACTCCTGTGTGGTCTACTGCAGTTTCGGGTAAAAACCTATTTTCAGGTTCACATATTGAGTACAGTAATACGCGCGAAACCTATACATTACCAAACTATATTGATGAATGTATTACGTTTACAATTTCAGCAAATTTCTAAGCTAATTAGATGATTAAATTAAGAAGTCTAATTCACAGAAGCTTGATAGCCTTGGTACTTTTAAGTACCAGCGTTGACGCTGTTGAAAAAGAATACATGCTAAAAGCAGGCTTCTTGTATAACTTTGCACGTTTTGGACACTGGGATTCTCATTTAGAACCCCTTGATCAATTTACTATTTGTAGCCCTGATAAATACTTTATTGATGTGGCTAACACCGCTCTAAAAAATCGCACTATAAAAAAATTACCTTTACATAATAAATTAGTCACTATTGATGAAGTCACTACATCTGCGTGTAACATGCTATTTATCACCTCAGATACATTTGCTCAGTGGCAAAACATAACTCCTTTAGATCTAAAAAATATTATGGTCATTGGTGAAACAGACTCATTTATTGAAAATGGCGGCCATATCAGATTCTTTCTTTCCAGTGGTAAAATTCGCTTTGAAATTGCACCACAACAGCTTAAAGATGCAGGCATTACTATGAGTTCAAAAGTACTACGACTTGCACGCGTTGTAGATAGGTAATGCAATGAAAAAACTATTTGCATTAAATACAATGAGCAAAAAATTATTATTCATCTTAATGAGTGTCGCACTTGTATCAACCGCTACAGTAACCATTGTATTTAGTGCTTATGAAATCACCAGCGCTCAAGAAGAACAAATAGAAAGCCTGGGGTCGCTGTCTAAAATGCTTTCACCCAATATAACTACTGCACTTATGTTTAATGACATAGATGCAGTACAAGAGCTTATAGACCCAATACTTATACGCTCAGATGTTATTAGTATAATGGTAACGAGTATGACTGGTGAACAACTTGTTATTGCTCAAGCCGAAAATGAAGAAATAGAACAAAGCATTGAGGTTAATACCCCCCTTCAGCTCGATATGCATGATTATGGCGTATTAAAAATACGCGCTAACAACAGTTACATTCAAGATAGAATCACTTTTTACTTTAAATTTATAATGATTTTGATGGTCTTTACCTTTGCTATCAGCCTCATTTTATCCCTTTTGCTAAGGCGCCGCTTTTTAAACCCTATTTTATATTTAGCACAAACAGCAAATAAAATAACAACGTCACATGATTATAGCTTACGCGCTAAACAACTATCACAAGATGAAGTAGGACAATTAACCTCTTGTTTTAACGATATGCTATACAACATTGAGCAAAGAGAAAGTTCATTAGAAAACCAAGTTAGGCTTCGTACTAATGAACTTGAAAATGCAAATATTCAGTTGCAACAATATGCTTACCAAGACGGGTTAACCGATTTACCAAATAGACGGTATTTTTACGAGAAACTACAAAGCTTAATAAGTGTTGAAGGAATGAAATTCGCACTTATATTTATAGATTTAGATGGTTTTAAAGAAGTAAACGACAGCCTTGGGCATGACTACGGTGATTTATTATTACACCAGGTAGCAACGAGGCTGCAAAGCTGTATAACAACAAAAGATACAGTAGCACGCTTAGGTGGAGACGAATTTACATTAATTTTAGAGGGTGTAAATAGCCCAGATGAAGCATCAAAAATTGCCGAAGCTGTAAAAAGTAGTTTAATGCAGAGCATTAAAATAAAAAAAGAAACAGTCTATGTTACCGCAAGCATAGGTTTAACGTTTTTCCCTGCTGATGGTTTAACAGTAGAAGAGCTCGTTAGACGTGCTGATCAAGCGATGTATTTATCTAAAAATAAAGGGCGGAATCGCTATGAGTTTTTCTCCTATGCTATCGAAGAAAAAGCCACAGAAAAGCGTCGCCTGATAGAAGAGATACGCACTGCAATTGTTAAAAACCAATTTGAATTATATTACCAACCTATATTTTCAATTGATGGGAAATCAGTACCAAAAGCTGAAGCCCTGATTCGTTGGAACCACCCTGAACGAGGCCTAATAGGCCCCAATGAATTTATACCTGTCGCTGAAAAAAACGGATTAATAAACGACATCGGCCAATGGGTAAAATCTCAAGCAATTCAAGATACCGTCCAATTCAATGTTTTAAGTGAAAAGACAATTCAAGTCAGTGTAAATACATCACCTCTTGAAATTGACCGCGCTGGTTGCTGGGTGGATGAATGGATTGTTGCAAGTAAAAAGTACCAACTACCCGCCAACACTATTTTAATTGAAGTCACTGAAAATACCTTAATGGATCCAGATTCGTCAATACAGCGACAATTAAAACGCTTAAGCACTATTAATATAGACATAGCGATTGACGACTTTGGTGTTGGTTATTCTTCTTTGGCGTATTTACAGCGCTTAGATATAGACATTTTAAAAATAGATCGCTCATTTATAAGCGATATTGAATCAAACGATAATAGTATTGCTCTCGTTAAGGCTATTATCACTATGGCTCACAACCTAGATGTAATGGTGGTAGCGGAAGGTGTTGAAACACAAAAACAGTATGACCTATTAAAGCTGCTTGCTTGCGATTATATTCAAGGCTACATTTTTTCAAAGGCAATTACTAAACAAGAGTTTATGAAAAAGTATATAAAACAAAAAGAAGTGATCTAATTTATGTCTATCGTGCTAGATTTTAGCAAGCCAACACAGAACACTTCTTTACTCTTGCGTTAAAAATTCATGTATTTAAAGCTTAATCCCAAGCTATAACCAGCGAGGGACTAGTTGTTTATACTCTTTATATTGTGTAGAAAAACGATGAGCTAAATGAGCCTCCTCAACTAACGTTTGTCGATATATAGCTGTAAAACCTATAACTAAACAGATCAAACTAAATATACTAGGTAAGGCTAAAAAGAAACCCACCTGTGCAGCTACAACACCTAAATACATCGGATTCCTAGAGTATTCATATAATCCTGATGTTTTAAGCTCATGTGGTCCCTTAGGATCAATTCCTGAACGCCAAAGTGCTGCCATATGAAAATGTACAAACATCGTCAAAATAAAACCTGCACTCAATAAAATATCGCCAAATAATACACCTGGCCAGCCATTGAGAATTGGGAATAGCCCAAGGTAGCTATCTAACTCAGGTACAAACACTCTAATTACACATATAAACCAAATAGCAGCTCTGAAAAACTTAAAAACCATATGGTTCCACCAACTAGTACAAAACTTATCTCCGGGATAAATAACGCCTGATGGTGTGTCTCGATTTTTATAAATAATTCTAAATGTATAAAAGCCCGCAACAAAAGTATAAAAAATAGCTAAGTAAATACGTGTAAATTCAACTAGCGAAGTAGAGTCATCTAAAAATGTTTCATAGGGCATCTAGTTACAGCTCACAATCATTATTGGTAGTAATTTTAAAACAACTAACTCAATAAATTTTAGTTATAAGGTCATGAAATTATATTAGTATTCATTGCCTTCATAAACAAGTTAAGTCAGAGGTTTGTTAACGAGTAATCATTAACTAATACCATTAATTTAAAATAACTTTGATTTATGAGGATCTCATACTTTTTATATAATACCAATCTGCTTATATATTTGAATTGATATTATTCACTCATATTTTTACATTCTATATATGCAAAAAAACGACTATTTCGGTTAGGACTTTCTTTAATTTGAAGCTTTGTACAGTGCAATAGTGCCCTCAGCGTTAGGACGTCACAGTGAAATACTGCACTCGCATCGGCGATGCCACTTTAACTAGTTAAATTAAGTAGATTATTCACTGAGAGACGCTTCGCTCTAGAGAAATACCTGTATCACTTTTCTAAAAATGTAAAAAGCCGACTCTTTTTGAAACGGGCTCTCTAAAATGTGAAGCTTGTGTAATGTCATGGTGCACAGCGGTAGAAAGTCACGTAGCAAATGCTGCTGTATTGGCCGACTGAGATATTGAGGGGTTTTGTTGTGATTTTAGCGTCGGGAGTCGCTACGCTCGCCCTACGTGATGGATGTTGATGTGAGTGTGTGTTAATTGCGCACATTTCACTTTTCTACAGACGTAAAAAAGCCTGAATCTCTAGATTCGGGCGCTCTACAATGTGAAGCTTGTGTAATGTCATAGTGCCCACAGCGGTGGAGGGTCACGTAGCAAATGCTACTTTATTGGCCGAATGGGGTATTGAGGGTTTTTGTTGTGATTCTAGCGTCGGGAGTCGCTATGCTCGCCCGCCCTACGTGATGTGTGTAGATGTGAGTGTGTGTTAATTGTGCACATTTTACTTTTCTGCAGACGTAAAAAAGCCCGAATCGTTAGATTCGGGCTTTCTACAATTTGAAGCCTGGTAATGTCCTACTTTCACATAGCAAATGCTACACTATCATCGGCGCTGTTTCGTTTC
>NZ_JADYXK010000045.1:0-17949 GCF_015864275.1 Pseudoalteromonas sp. NZS11_1 | reverse complement strand
CATCAAGGTCAGAAGTAATAATCTTCACTAAAAGACCGTATATATGACAGCAAACCTGTCCCTGCTATCGTTGAATGACACCTTGCAATACTGGAGGAGACCATATATGAACTCTGGTTAAATATTAACGACGGTTTTTACGAGCTCGCGCTCGGCGTTGAAGCTTTTCTTCTTCTTTAGCTGCTTTTTTAGCTTCTGCAGCGGCGCGTAAACCAGCAACCATTACTTCTTCTTCCTCACGCATTTGCGGAGTTTCCATAGTAATACGGCCAATAATACCGTCGCGTAATTCGTTGATTAGTATTTCAGACATTTTATATGTGTCTATTTGATTACCACCACGAATACAGCCGCGTTTTTTACCTGCCATTTCAACAAATTCCCAATCACTTTCTGGTAATTCGTCTATTTTATAACGCGCTTTTAAAAGCTCAGGGTATGCACGCAATAAGTACTCAGCTGTATAACTTGCTACTTCTTCATACTCAAGCGCCGTATCACGAATGGCACCGGTAGCGCCTAAGCGATAACCTGAGTTTTCATTCTCTACTTTTGGCCACAACATACCTGGCGTATCGTAAAGCATAATACCGTCTTCAAGCTTAATGCGTTGTTGTGCTTTGGTTACCGCAGGTTCATTACCTGTTTTTGCAACTATGCGTCCAGCCAGTACATTAATTAACGTAGATTTACCCACGTTAGGAATACCCATTATCATGGCTTTAATTTGCTTATCTGCACCCACTTTATGCGGCACTAACTTTTTACAAAGCTCATTTATACGACTTACTTCAGCTGCTTTATCATGTCCAAAAGAAATCGCTTTAACACCGTTTTCTTGCTCAAAATAATCTTTCCAGATTTGAGTCATTTTAGGATCAGCTAAATCAGCTTTGTTCAAAATTTTGATGACCGGCTTACCTTCACGTAAGGTTGCCACCATCGGGTTTTCACTACTGTAGGGAATGCGCGCATCAAGCACTTCAATGATCACATCCATTTGTGGCATTATTTCTTTAATTTCATTGCGGGCTTTATTCATATGCCCAGGGAACCACTGGATAGCCATTTTTAACTCCTAACGTATAATTAACCGCTATTTTAACTGGCAATTCATTTAATTGCGCTATACTGACGCAAATTTTTTCAGATTAGTTGTTATGGCTCTTAAATCCACCATTATGAAAGTGCAGTTATCGCTTAGCGATATGGACCGCCACGTTTATCAAGATTTTAATTTAACCTTGGCTCAACACCCATCAGAAACCGATCAGCGGTTGATGATTCGCTTACTCGCTTTTGCACTCAATAGCTGTGATGGTTTAGAATTTACTAAAGGATTAAGCGCTGATGATGAGCCTGAACTTTGGCATGTAAGCTATAGTGAAGAGATAGAGCTGTGGATTGAACTTGGCTTACCAGATGAAAAACGCCTTAAAAAAGCCTGTAATAAATCTAAAAAAGTGGTGCTATATACTTATGGTGAAAACAATCAAGCAATTTGGTGGCAAAAACACCAACCTAAATTGTATGAATTTAAAAATCTAAGTATTTTTAGCCTTGATTATGCAGCAACACAAGCACTTGCTGCTTTGGTTGATCGTGGAATTAAGCTCGCCATTACCATTCAAGATGGTGAAGTATGGGTAAATACCGATACAACCAATATTGAAATAAAACCGCTGCAATCAATGTAATTACGGTAGTTATACCAATTGCATTAAATTAGTTATCTATTATAGCGACAAATAAATAAGTCGATAACAAGGCGAAAATTATGACATATAGTTGTTCTATATAAATAATTTTTAACGCAGGTAGCGGATTATTTAATACGCTAGAATGATCATGTTTTTAATAAAATTGGTATTAGGGAGCATATGAAAGTTAAACACGTTATTGTTTTACATGGCTTGTATATGTCTGGCTTTGTTATGCGCCCACTTTGTTCACGACTTGAAGAATCGGGGATGACGGTATTAAACATTACCTATAATACGCTCGACCCTCACCGCGATACCATATTTGCACAAATTGATGAGTGTATTTCTAACGAACCTGCAGCGCTTGTATGCCACTCAATGGGAGGGCTTATTGCACGTGCTTACCTAGAGGCAAACTCCCCTGCTAGCCAGAATGTTACGAAGGTAATTACACTGGGTACTCCACATAAAGGCAGCCATATAGCGCAAAAAATGAAACAAAAAGGGTTTGAATCATTTTTAAAAAATAGTGTTGAATTTTTACTCACTAAAAATGGTAATTGGCCTTTTAAAGCTAAGCTTTACAGTATTGCGGGCGATTTACCTATTGGGCTTATGCCCTTAATAGTTAAAGGTAGCCGGTCAGATGGCACTGTATTACTAGATGAAACCAAACTTAAAGGTATGGCCGAACATAAAGTGTTTCATTTAAGCCATACCAGTATGATTTATTCGCGCCAAGTACTCGATTACATTTTAAAGTGCTTAAACGAGAAAGATTAATCCTCAGCATTGGCTGCTATTTTATAACTAATTAAAAATACCACTGCCAATATAAGCGGAATCGGCGCCGCAATGTAGCCAAAAAAATCTGAGTTCGCAAAGCTTGCACCCGCTAAGTGCGCTACTAACCCAAGTACAAATGCGATGACTGCAATTCCTACCACTATTAACTCTGCTTTATTTTGTTTCGCTGTTTTTGCATGCATGTTATCTCTCCTAATTATTTCGACAACATTATTATGCGCCGTTAGGGTGGATGATTTTTGACCTGCATCAATAAAAAAATAGCTAAGTTATTACCTTGAATAAAGTTTGTTTTAGATCATGATTTATATACTTTTGAGGTTTATTTACTTTTGAGGGGTAGTATTTTTATTAATCAGACCCACTTCTATTAATAGTCTAAAGTGAATATAGGTATCAAAAACAGCTAATAGGTTAAAACTATTAACTAGATACATTTAAACGATTTTACTAATTTATCGAAATTAGTAATACTTATCACAAGTTCACAAACAAACGGTTATTCAGGAGCAAGTTATGTCACATGTAAACGCAATTGGTCTAAACAGCGCAAAAAGCGAAGACATCATAAAGTCACTCAATACATTATTGAGTAGCTACCAGATTCAATACATGAACGCGCGTGGCTTTCACTGGAATATTAAAGGCCGTAACTTTTTTGAACTACACGTTAAGTTTGAAGAGATTTATAACTTACTACTTCTTAAAGTAGATGAAGTTGCAGAACGTATTTTAACGTTAGATGGCGCACCTCTACATGCATTTTCTGATTACCTTGAAGTAAGTAAAATCAAAGAAGCTAAAGGTATTAGTGATGGCGTTACAGCCGTAGAAAACCTACTTGCTGGTTACAGCACATTAATTCACATGCAGCGTGATATTTTAAGCCAAGCTGGTGATGCAGACGATGAAGGTACAGCCTCACTAATGAGCGATTACATCTCAGAGCA
The DNA here is from genome assembly GCF_015864275.1 of Pseudoalteromonas sp. NZS11_1. NCBI lineage: Bacteria > Pseudomonadati > Pseudomonadota > Gammaproteobacteria > Alteromonadales > Pseudoalteromonadaceae > Pseudoalteromonas > Pseudoalteromonas sp. NZS11_1. The sequence continues at coordinate 14,489 of NZ_JADYXK010000045.1, read as the reverse complement.
AGAAAAATTGGTTTGGATGCTAAAGGCTTACTTAGACTAAACTAGCAAAAAAAAGCCCTCAATGAAGAGGGCCACAAATAGGGATAAATCGTTAAATAATCAAGCGATTCGGTTACTATATTAGTCTCCTCCCAATACTAAACAACGCCCCTGTTACCAGTGGCGTTGTTTTTGGTTTAAGTGGGCACAATGCTCATATATTGGGATAAACAATGTATAAGCATTACTACTACATTATTTTTCCCCATGAAAAAGCCCCAGCAATACTGAGGCTTTGTGAACGTTACTAATTAAGTAACTATATTAGTGTCGTTATTGTTGGTTAGAATTTACTTCTAAAACCTATGTAGAATGATTGACCAATTGGGTCGTACGTACCAGCATCAGTTTCAGTACCAGTACTTGAACCGCTCACACCCGATAAAATGCGTGGTGGCTCTTTATCAAATAAGTTACTTGCACCAGCGTAAAGCTCTGTTGAATCGCTGATATGGTAACTTGCTTGAACATCATGATACGTTACTGAACCAATCCCTACTCCACCTGGAGCAATACCAAAACCACTTAAGAATTGATCATCAAAGTCTGCAGCGCCAATGTAAGTTAAGCTCCAGTTAAAATCAAAGTCGTTAAGTTTATAACCAAAGTTCCAGTTAGCTTTATGCTCTGATGCACCAATTTCTCCAGCAAACTCATCTTTATCAGCGCCTGGAAGTGGAATGCTATAACCATCGATTAGGTAAGTATAAGCAAGGCGAGTTCTAAACGCACCCGGACCAATATCAGCAGAGTACGTTAGTGTTAAATCAACACCTTCTGTACCTAAACCACCACTGTTAGATACACCACTGTCGATAAATTCTAGTGAACCAGCACTATTATTACCTGATGGCGCACTACGACGAGTTACAAAGTCACAAAAGCTTGTATCGCCGCCGCCATAACATTGGTCAAGAATAAACTGACGAGGTGTTGATACGATTGCATCTGTAATTTCGATATCAAAGTAATCAAGCGTAATATCTAGTCCTGATATTAGGTTTTCTGGTGTAAATACTAAACCTACTGTTACAGAGTCACCAACTTCTTCTTTTAAATCTTGGTTACCACGGTTAAAGCCACTAATGCCTTGTAAGTCAGACTGGTTAAGCGTGAACTCACCATTTGAAGCGATATTAGTTGTTACACCACCATCTGTTCTACAAGCATCGCCAGCAGCACCACCGCCACTATTAGTAACACCTAAACATGGATCGTTTAAACCACTTGGGAAAGTTTGTGAAGGCGGAGAAAATAGTTCATCGATATTTGGAGCCCGTGTTGAACGAGCACGAGTAGCACGTAAACGTAAGCTATCCATTACTTCCCAATCAACACCCACATTCCAACTTTCAGTGCTACCTACAGTTGAATAATCAGATAAACGAACTGCTGCATTCATCGTTACAGAATCAAGTACTGGGATATTTGCTTCTACATAATACTCAGTTACATCAAACGAGCCTTCTGTTGCTGGGATTGCATTACCCGCATTAAGACCTGCTTGCTGTAGTGCATCAAATTCACTGCGTGAAAATTCTTCGCGGTATTCAAAACCAGCTGCAATACCTACCGTACCTGCTGGTAAATCAAATAAATCACCTGAAATATTACCACCAATGATTTCTTGCTCAACCGACGTTGAAAGTGAGCTAGGTGCACTTACAAAATCAATAGCACCTTGCGATAACGAATTAAAACCATAAATGTCTACTGGTGCACAATTAAAGCCACGTGCTGTCGCATCGATACAGATAGCCTCATCAGTAATACCATCACCATCTAAATCTTGGCTATCGATCACAGCTTCTAAACCTTGACGGAAGCTTTGTACATTAACTAGACCGCCTGAAACTTGTTGCTCTTTTGTTTTACCGTATACATAGTAAGTATCGTAAAACCAACCATCGGCTATTTCACCTTGAAAACCAAGTGCTAAACGGAATGTATCACGCTCTGCTCGTGCTCCACGATTACCGATATCACTTAAACGTTTTGCAAAGAAGATATCTCGTGCGCCATCACCGTCGGTATCGGTTGCTGCGTTATATATATCGTCTGGAACAAACGCGTTACGTAAAAGCTCACCATTTACATTAAATTCAATTGGTACCTGGCCATTTGCATAAATGTCGTCAGAGGCAAAAGGAAATGGCTCTAATTCAGAAACGGTTGTTGTTGCAGCGTAAGTGCCTTCATAAAAAAAGCTATGCTTGTCGCTTAACTCGTAGCTACCATTTGAGGCGAATAAGTAACGCTCTGTAGGTATTGCTATTGTACGTACACCGCTTCGGTTAAAACCATTTGCAGCTACGCCATCGCCGCCATTAGTACTAAATGAGTTTTGTAGGTTGTTTGCATCATTAAACGTAAATGTTTCATCCCCAGCGCTAAAACGACCTTGTGGTGGAAATGAAGATAAAAACGGGCTTACTGCATCAAATACAGAACCTGGATTTGCTACTGGATCATCTTCGAAGAAAATACCTGAAAATTGGTCTACCGCTGAGCGATCACGGTCACGTGAGAAAACAGCGCCTTGATCAGAGTAACCAAGATGAAACATTGCGTGTCCTTTACCATCTGAGCTTGATAAGCCTGAGGTAAAGTTAAATTGGCGTGACTCATCATCACCTTCACTCGATTCACCGTACTGACCATCAAACTCAACGCCTTCAAAGTCATCTTTTAAAACAAAGTTAACTACACCAGCAACAGCGTCAGAGCCATAAACAGATGAAGCACCACCTGTCATAATTTCAACACGTTCAATAAATTGGCTCGGAATAGTGTTTAAATCGACAGCAGAGCTACCTGGTACACCTGATACATAACGACGACCGTTAACTAATACCAATGTACGGTTAGAACCTAAATTACGTAAATCTACAGTCGCAACACCTGCACTCGCTGTACTAAAGTTTGAGTTAGTACGACTGATTGCCGGTGAACCAAATGCTGGATTATCTAGTAGTAAATCTTGAATATTTAATGAACCAGATGCGTCGATTGCTGTGCTATCTACAACTTGAATAGGCGCTGATGACATCGCCTCAGCTGAACGAATGCGAGAGCCTGTAACTTGTACACGTTCTATTTTAGTAATTTCGTCATCTTCTGCAGCCACACCTTGAAATGAAATGCTTGCAAGTATCGCGCTGCTTAGCGCAACTGTTAGCGACGATTTTTTAAATAATCGTGCGCTAACTTTGTTAGTTAATGTCATATAATTCCCCTGAATTGTTATTTTTGTAACTAAATAGTTACTTCGCGGATTACAGTAAGGGGATTTATTTAAACACTCTACGTACGTTATTTATTAGGCGTAATCTTTGGTATGAATAGCTAGTTTGATGGGACGAATTAGTACGTCACAATTATTTTATAAATATATTGTACTTTTCATAACAGTTTTTCCGCTAAGCACGGTCTTTATTATTATATACAGCAAGAGATATAAAATAATGGTCGCTTCTTTTCATGCATTAACTTTTGTTAGTAACACTAAGTTTGCAACATTTTTAACAAAGCGCGTGCAAGAGCATCGTCACTTTGAATCTCAATCTTTTATTCAGGCAAACAGATTAGATCAAATAGATACAGATCAATACAACGTACTGTTTTACGAACTAACTAATCTGGCTGACCCTATGCAAATAGTGCATTTAACTGAGCTTGCTAAAAAGCTTAAGTTAGTCATTATTGCTGATTCGGGTCATTTTGCGAGTTTTGCTTTTGAAGTTGGCGCTGTTGATTTTTTAATCTTAGATTCAACTACACCACGTATTGATAAATGCTTTGATAAGCTAATTCATCTTTGCCCGATTGCAAGCGCGGCCGAACGTCAATATCAACAAAGCACACAAACCGAAAAACCATCATCACATATCGTAGTTAAAGATGTAGGTAAGGTAAGGCTAATTGATATAAAAGATATTATTTGGATTAATGGTGCGGGCAATTATGTAGAGCTGCATTTTACCCAAGGTAGTACACCGGTATTACACCGCGAAACCATGAAAAATATTGAACGGCAGCTAGAGCCAGAAGGGTTTATTCGTATTCATCGCTCAACGCTGGTAAGAAAACAAGCTATCTGTGAACTGATGCCTACTGACAGTGGCGATTATAAAGTAAGACTTAAAAACGATATGTGCTTAAACCTTTCAAGGCGCTATAAAGGGTGTTTAGAGAGCATTATAAGCCCTCTTCAGTAGCGGTTTATAATACTCATATTAATTACCAGTTCTGTTTTATATAACTATCACTTGGATGCACTAATAAATAGCTTTCGGTATCTTTATAAAAATTAACTTCTACATCGCTATTTTTCCATACTTTTTCAAACATGTTTTTAGCTATGATATTAATGTTTATATAGTCAACTCGTTGATAGCCACGTTCTTTTACACCCGCAAAATAGGCCTCTAACGAATCAAGACTATCTAAAGTTAACAGTTCAAACTCTTTTAAGTTAACAATCACAAACTTAATCGTATTTTCAGGGTGAGTGCTCAATTCTTGAATAACACCATTAGTTAATGATGTTATACCTTCATTGTTAAAGCTCCCCTTCAATTTTAAATACATATGAGGGGGCTGTGAACAAATCTGAAATTCGCCATGTGCTCCAAACATAAATTACCTTATATATATCAACTTCTATATATAGAGTAATACAATTTTCCGATTTTGCAGTTAATTTAACAGCGCAATAAAAAAGGCCATTTCGAGGGCTTTTTCTTCTAAGCTTTTAAAACGACCTGATGCACCGCCATGACCTGCATCCATATCGGTTTTAAATACTAAAATATTACTGTCTGTTTTAAGTTCACGCATTTTTGCAACCCACTTCATAGGCTCCCAATACTGTACTTGTGAGTCATGAAGACCGGTAGTAACGAGTATGTTCGGGTAGTTTTGTGCGCTAATATTGTCATAAGGCGAGTAAGCTTCTATCACATCATAAAGTTGAGGCTCATTTGGATTACCCCATTCATCGTATTCATTTGTTGTGAGTGGAATACTTTCATCAAGCATTGTGGTTAATACGTCTAAGAATGGTACATGACAGCCAACACCGCAATATAACTCGGGTGCCTGGTTTACAACCGCCCCCATTAATAGGCCTCCGGCACTGCCACCTGAGGCAAACACCTTATTGCTATCACAATAACCTTGATCAACAAGCGCTTTTGTCACATCAATAAAGTCACTAAAGCTATTTTGTTTATGCTCTTTTTTACCTTGCTCATACCATTCGCGACCTAGCATTTCAGAGCCTCGAACATGCGCAATAACATAAATAAAGCCACGATCGAGCAAGCTCAGTGACGAACTAGAAAAACTAGGATCAATCGTATAGCCATAGGCGCCATAGCCGTATTGAAATAACGGATTTGTGCCATCTTTTTTAAAGCTGCCTTTTCGATAAACAACAGATACAGGTACTTTAACTCCGTCGCGAGCAGTTACCATTAATCGCTCCGACTGATAGTCATCGGCATTAAAACTACCGAGTACTTTTTGCTGTTTAAGTAGTGTTTTTTCGCCAGTTGCTAAATCAACATCATATAAAGAGCCTGGTGTTGTTAAACTTGAGTAATAAATACGCGCAGTGCGTGTGTCTGGCTCTGGGTTCATTGCTATTGCAGCATAATAACAAGGATCGGCAAACTCAAGTGCCATACGATCCCCTAGCCTATTAACAACTACGAATCGAGCTTGCCCTTGCTCGCGTTCACTCAATACTAAAAAGTCATTAAATAACTCTACACCTTCAAGCAGTACATTTTCTCTGTGAGCTGTATGCTCAAACCATTGTGTTTTATCAGCAATCGTTTCGTTTGTTGCTGTCATTAATCTAAAGTTTTTAGCTTGCCAGTTAGTCACAATATAAAATGTGTCACCTAGCTTATCTACGTCAAACTCGTGGCCATCTTCACGCGGCATTAATGCTTTAAATTCGTCAGTGGGCTTATTAGCATCAAGCACCCATGTATCGTTGGTCTCTGTCGATGCTAAATCAATAATAATTAAGCCTTCGTCGCGGCTTTTACCAAGCCCCATAAAAAAGCTGCTGTCTTGCTCTTCGTAAACCATTACATCTTGGCTTTGCTCGCTGCCAAGCTCATGCCTAAATACTTGGTATCCTAGTAGCGTTTTTAAATCTTTTTTTACATAAAAAACAGTTTTATTGTCGTTAGCCCAAACAACCTGCCCTTCTGTATTTTCAAGTACATCAGGTAGCATTTCACCGGTCGTTAAGCTTTTAAAGCGAACATTATAAATACGACGACCTTCAGTATCTTCAGAGTAAGCCATAAGCTGCTCGCATGGGCTTAGTGCGACTTCTCCTAGCTCAAAAAACTCAAATCCCTCAGCTAATATATTCACATCGAGTAAAAGCTCTTTATTATCAGCCCTTATGCTCGTGCTTCTATAATGGCGAGAGTACTCATCGTCACCACGAACTTCTGAGTGATACCAGTATTTCCCGTCTTTAACGGGTACCGAGTTATCGTCTTTTACAATGCGTGCTTTTAACTCTTCAAAAAGTGTATTTTGGAGTGGCTTCATTGCAGCTAACTGTTCATCGCAATATGCATTTTCAGCATGTAAATGTGCAAGTACTTGCTCATCCTGACGATCGTCATCACGCATCCAATAGTAATTATCAGTGCGTATTTTATTATGAGTACTTAATGTATGGGCTTGCTGTTTAGCAATCGGGAAATTAGGTAATAAACTTAAAGAGTAGTCAGGACGAGACACAACAAAACCAATTAAAAAAATAATGTGATTTGCAGTTTATCATAAAAATAAAAAAGCCCATCCAATAGTTGGATGGGCTAAAACGGTAAACGCTTCATTACTAAAACCGCTATACCTTTGGGAAGATAATTCACTAACAGCCTTATATTTGCTGCCAAGCCATAGCCCAGCTTTGTCCAACACCGGGCTCGAACATAAACTTTTTATCGTCACTCGCGCGGCAAAACTCATTAAATGGCCAAGGCCTACATTGATAAACATGCCCTGTTTTTGGCTGCAATACCTTTGTACCCGCATTATAGTTTTCACAATTTTCAGGGTACACGTAATCATAAGTATCAAGGTTATTAACAACACGCTCATCGCATTTTGCAATACAATGAAAATCGACATGCGCTTTACATATCCCACTGCTTTGCAAAGCAAAAATTTCATTGTTTCTATAGGCAACAATTAAACCTTGTTCGGTCATTTTACCTGCGCTAACAAGAGGTACATGCACGTTAATATGCTCGGCAACTAAACGTGGCCATGCGTGAGGCTCACCTTGTTCAAGCGAGATGATTTTGTAATCAAATGATAAACTAACTAGCTCTCCTTGCATGTCATAAAAGGTTACACTCACCACATCGCCAATAAACAATTGGGTATGATGATTTAAGCAACCTATTGTTGACCACTTTCCACAGGCCAACGACGTATGCATAAACACGGCAACACCTTAAGAGTTACAAAATCTTATCCATACACTATGGATACACAAAAAATACACTGAGGGCAAGTGATACATAACAACACGTTATGCAGTAGTCCCGCTACCATAGCTTTATAAAAAGCCTTAGACCGGAAACTTTGCGCCCTAATCTTTCGATTAGTTTGCCAGCAATGCGGCGATTATAATTCGGCCCCGCATAACAATCAAACAAAAGAATGTAACCAAAAACAAAAACCAACCCTTTAGGGTTGGTTTAGTGTGTTTTTAACTAAATAAATAAGTTAAAGGTTCTTTTGCCCACGTAAATATCAGCAGCACCAATAAAGATATAAATATTAGCCACGCAGGCCAAGACGCTTTTGTTACTTTAGCCTCAGAGCCATCCGCTTTTAACTCTTTTGAGCCTGTGATCATCGCCTTAACTAGCGGCTTACCTTTTATTCTATAAACAATAATAGCTAATACATGTAGACCAATAGCATAAAGTAAAATGTCAAAATTCAGCTCATGTAGCCAATTTGCAAAATCAATCGTATCGCTAGACACATATTGAGCAAGCGGGCCGTCAGTTAAAATGCCATCACTACTCATTAACCCGGTAATAAGCTGCGTAATTATAATTATAAAAAATACCATTACCATACAACTGCCAGGTGCTGAATGACCTAGCGAATCGCTTGGTGTCTTTAGTGCCTTTAAAATAGCACGAGGAGAGTGCAGCAACCCACTTAATCTCGCAGTTTTACTTCCGATAATGCCCCATATTAAACGCGTTACGATGAGTGCTAAAGTAAAGAACCCAGCAACAAAATGAAGCTCAATCATGCCCTCTTCAATACTAAAATAAAGCACCGCAATACTTACAACCAAAAACCAATGAAAGCATCTAATAAACCCATCCCACACTTTTAACGTCGTCATTGCGCCTATCCTTAAAAAAACAGTATTATCTAATTCGTTAACTACTTTAACATCATAATATTAAGGTATCCTTATGAGCCATTCTACAAGCCGTGCGAGTAAATATCATGCAACCAGTTAAAAAAGCTATTTTAAAAGGCTTTTTAGATATGCTACCACTGTGTTTAGCTGTTGTTCCTTGGGGCATTTTATGTGGTTCTTTAGCGATTCAAAATGGCTTTAGTGCACTAGAAACCCAAGCAATGTCGTTATTAGTCTTTGCAGGCTCTGCACAGCTTGTTGCGATTGAACTTATGGCGGGCAACACACCATTGCTTACAATTTTATTCACAACATTTATTATTAGCTCTCGGCACTTTTTATACGGTTTAGCTGTGCGTCATAAGGTAATTGACCAACCTATGCGTTGGCGCTTACCAGTAAGTTTTGTATTAACCGATGAGCTATTTGCATTTTCTCACCATAGAAAAGCGTACAGAACAAAAACACGTTTAATATACGCATTGAGCGCTGGTTTTAGCTTTTATATTGCATGGAATATTTGGACGTTAATTGGCATTGTAGCAGGCACAATGCTGCCCGATTTAACTAATTTAGGGCTCGACTTTGCCATTGCTGCCACGTTTATAGCTTTGGTTATTCCGGGCATTAAAAATTTGGCCTCACTCGTTACGGTAGTTGTAGCAGGCATTAGCGCAACGCTTTTAAAAAGCACAGGATTTGAGTTATGGCTTGTTTGCTCAGCGCTGCTGGCAATGGCCGCAGGTTACAGCACAGCAAGACTAGCCACTAAAAAGGAAGTAACGCCATGATGACGACTATTTTACTCATGGCGTGCATTACATTTTTTACGCGTTATTTGTTTTTACACCGTGCTTTACCGTTTAAAGTAGGCCCTAAAATGCAGCAATTTTTAAGCTTTAGCGCACCTGCAGTGCTTACAGCAATTTGGGTGCCTATCGTGTTTTTGAATGAAGATGGCATTAACTTAAACTGGCAAAACCCTTATTTAAGCGCAGCAATAGTCGCCATTATTGTTGCCTACAAAACACATAATATTTATTACACTACGCTTGCCGGTATGGGGCTATTTCTAATTTTAAATTAGTGCGATCTTTATACTTTATGAAATATTGTACTCAGGTTAAAATGCGGCTAACAACAATAAAAAAGACGCCAATATGCACAAATTTCATCAATTAAGCGCAACAAGCTTACAGGGTCAGCCTATCAACTTTAATGATTTTGAAGGGAAGGTTGTGCTTATTGTTAATACCGCAAGTAAATGTGGATTTACCTACCAGTACGAGTCACTGCAAGCTTTGCACAATAAGTATGCCAGCCAAGGTTTAGTTATTCTGGGATTTCCGTGCAATCAATTTGGTCAGCAAGAACCCGGCGACGCAACACAAATAGAGCAAGGGTGCTTAATTAATTTTGGTGTGAGCTTTTTAATGGCGGCCAAAGTAGATGTAAACGGTGAGCATGCACATCCTGTATTTCGTCACTTGAAATCGGCTTTACCTGGTTTTTTAACACGTAAAATAAAGTGGAATTTTACTAAATTTTTAATTGCCGCAGATGGTACACCAATTAAACGTTATGCACCTTTTACTAAACCCGAAAAGCTAGAACTTACAATTCAAAAAGCATTAGCACAGGCTAAAAGTACGCTTTGAAAAGTAATAAAGAGGCGCAAGGCCTCTTTATTGCCAATACTATTGAAACTTAAACATACGCATAACTGCACATTTAAACTCTCAATATTAATTGGTATTTTATTTATACTAGTGAAATTTAATCGGTGTAATCGCTTAAATCGTCTTCGCCTAGATTTTTACGCAAGCGTTTTTGCTCAAGGTAGTCTTCCAACTTCTTTTTAACCTTTTGCTTGTTCTTATCGTGTTGATTACGTCCGAGCATTTCGTACTCGTCTTCAACAAAATCGTCATCTAGCGCATCGTAACTAAATGTCTTACCCACAACCCACTCCATAAAGTGTTTGAGACCAACCAAGGATTTTATTATCGCAATAGCCGGTAAAATTAAAAATGTTTAATGCCAAAGTGCTCTGCAAATTAACATCAAAATAAAGCCACGCGACTACTGTAAATAGTCTTCATGTCAGTAATGTGAATAAATAGCGCTAAATTTGAATTGAGGAAAGTGAGAGTTTTTTATCGTATCGATAAATAAAATTTATTAATTTTTATTAGTTAGCCAATTTGACTAAAAAATAGCTATTTATTAATTGTTTTGACTTGCTAAAAAATAAAGAAAAACACTTAATCAATTGTTTTTTATAGAAAAATAAAACTGGCACCAAACTTGTTATTAGTTAATCGTCATCAACAAAAAGTAGAGAACAAACATGAAAAAATTACTATTAGTTAGCGCATTAATTTGTTCACCAGCCGCTATGGCTCATAACGATAACGATTCTGCAATTTCATTTAGTAATGATGAATGTAACGTCGAATTTAAAAATGATGTGCGCATTAAGCCAAACGAATTGGAAATTTTTACCGTCAACAATAAAACCATGCAGTTTAATACCCATGGTGACTTAACTGTAAATGGCGAATTTGTAGCACTAAATAATTCGCAGCGCGACGCGCTAACCAAGTACTCTGATAGTTTACGCACACAATTACCCGAAGTAGCTAATATAGCGCTAGAAGGCGTTAAAATTGCCGGAGTAGCATTAGAAGAAGTGGGCAATGCATTTAATATTGACGGCCTTGATAATATGTCAGAGCTTATGGATGACATTAAAATCGAAGTAGAAAACACATTTTACCAACAAGGTACATTTGTGATGGGCCAACAAAGTTTTAATCAATTTGGCGAAAACTTTGAACAACAATTTAAGCAGCAGATAGAAACAGCGGTTGAATCAGCAGTGATGCAATCAATGGGCAGTATTTTAGTAGTTTTAGGCTCTGAGTTACTTGGTTCAGGCGGTGATATGGATGCCTTTGAACAACGTATGGAAAATATGGGTGCACAAATAGAAGAAAAAGTAGAGCTACATGCAAGCGCACTTGAAGAACGTGCTAACTCTTTATGTGGAAACTTTGCTGATATTGCAAAACAAGAAGAGCAATTAGTAATGCAAGTGCCTGAGCTTGAAGGTTACCAGTTATTTAGCTTTAAACAAAATTAGTACAGCAAACGTTATTTAACATCCCTTTGGCAGCATTTAAGTCTACTTAAATGCTGCTTTTTTGTATTTCGTTGACTTATACCAACCTGTATAAATCTTTGATCAGTTTAACGAATTAAATTGCACTATAACTTCGTTAAAAATTTTTATTTAGAACAACTAGATACAAAAACTTTTGCCTAGTTCTAGCGTAATTTTCTTAACGTTAAATAGACCCCATATATAAGCAGATTGGTATTACTTTTTAGCTAATAAAGTAAGCTTACCCAATGTAACTATTGCTTGCTCAATTTGCGCGTTCCATTGCACACCATAACTTAACCTTACACAGCTTTTATATTTATTAGAGGCCGAAAAAATAAGCCCTGGGGTTATGCTAATACCCACTTCAAGTGCAAGTAAAAATAACTTTTGGCTATCGTATTCGCCTCCTAAATCAAGCCACATTACGCAACCTCCCTTAGGGTCGCTTATACGTGTACTTTTTGGCATAGCTTGTTGTAAGCACCATCGCATACGCTCTTTGTTATCGCGCAGGCGTTGCCTAAGTACTTTTAAATTTCGGTCGTACTCGCCGCTGGCAATAAACTCAGATAACGTCCATTGGTTTATTAACGAAGCAGAGCAACTTAGTGCTCTTTTATATCGCCTTGCTTGCGTTGCAAATTTACCCGCAACTAACCAACCTACACGATAGCTCGGCGCTGCCGTTTTAGAAAAAGATGAGCAACTAATCACTAAACCTTTTTTAGAGTACGCTAAAGCAGGTGTGCCTCGTTTTGCCGTAAAATATAAATCGCCGTATACGTCATCTTCAATAAGCACTACGTCATGACTTTCAAGTAGCTCCACCAGCTGCTGCCTGTTTTTATCTGGCATAAAGCTGCCTACAGGGTTGCTAATTGCAGTCGAGAATAAACACGCTTTTATGTCATGCTCATTCAAAGCGCGTTCCAAATCGCTCAACCAAATGCCATTATCTGGGCACAGTGGTATTTCGAGCGCTTTAAGCCCTAGGCTTTCTATTAACTCGATAATCCCGTGATAACAAGGCGTCTCAATGGCAACTACATCGCCTGGCTTTGTCACACACTTAAGTGCAATAGCCATGGCTTCTTGTGCACCATTGGTGATCACAAGCTCGTCCATATCAATACCAATGCCAAAATCTAGATAGCGATGCACTAGTTGCTTTTTCAGCGGTACAAATCCATCCGTTGGCCCATAGTTAATAGCTTTACTGCCGGCAATTGTCATTACGCGGCGCATATTTCTGGCAAGTGCTTTATCGGTAGGTGCAGCGGCTATAGGGTTAGCGATACCAAAAGGGACTACGTTCGCTTGATGAATGGCGCTGTATACCTGCTCTATTAAGGCTTGTTTATTTACCACAACAGGTTCGCGACTTAACTTAACTCGCTTAGGTAAGTTATGCGCGGCGTTAACAGCTTTTAAAAAGTAGCCTGATTTTTCGCGTGCCTCTACTAGCCCTTGATCATCAAGTGCTTGATACGCTTGTTTTACAGTGGGAATACTTATATTTAAGTTATCTGCCATTTTACGTAGTGATGGTAGTTTTTCGCCGGGGAGTAAAACTTGTTGAGCACTCATATCCCTAATTAACTGAATAACTTGTTGATATAAAAAATCGTGCCCTTGGCTATTTTTTTGTCTTATCATCACACACCAAATCTGTATAGGTTACATTTTTACTTTTCTGTATATGGTAAGTATACAGATAGGTCTTAAAATAGCCATTCAATCGGGCTTTGAGGACTAACCATGAAAAGTGCAGCGTTATACATTACAACCGTTTTAATTTGGGGTTCTACTTGGTTAGCCATAGAATTTCAACTAGGCGATATTGCAGTCGAGTTATCGTTATTTTATCGCTTTGCTATTGCAGCGCTTTTAATGTGGTTGTATGTAGCGTACAAAAAACCCGACATGCGTTTCTCATTAGTCGATCATGGCTTTTTTGCTTTATTAGCTCTGTTTAACTTTGGTTTAAATTACTTAATGCTTTACTGGGCACAAAATTACCTAACCTCAGCCATGAGCTCCATTGCCTTCTCGATGCTGCTGGTTATGAACATAGTTAACACTCGACTATTTTTTGGTAAACCAATCTCAAAGCGAATTTATACAGGGGCTGTTCTTGCTGTATTAGGTATTACGTGTCTGTTTTGGCCCCAGTTACAGCAGTTCGACTTAAGTAATGGTGCATTGGTCGGGTTACTACTTGCTCTTGGCGGTACCTTTGTGGCTTCATTAGGTAATATGGTAAGCGTTCGAAATTCTCGTAAGCAAATTGGTGTATTACAAGGTAATGCATGGGGCATGTTATATAGCGCCGTAGGCTTAGCGTTATATGTATTAATGAATGACGTGCAATTTAGTGTAAACGCGCCACCGAGTTACTGGTTATCATTACTTTACTTATCAATATTTGGCACCGTAATAGCTTTTGGTTGCTACTTTGCACTACTAAAAAATATAGGCCCTGAAAAAGCCAGCTACGTTATTGTTTTATTCCCATTAGTGGCAGTAACACTGAGTAGCTTTTTTGAAGGGTTTGAATGGCACGCAAATACCTTTGCAGGGTTTAGCTTAGTGCTGTTAGGTAACGCCATTGTGCTTACCCCAACAAAACGAATTAACGCCTTTTTAGCTAATAGAGCAATAGCTAAAAGTGGCTCCGTCCCCAGTTAGACGCGTTATTAACGCAACTAACGCAAAAGCGCCTACTTTACTGTCATAGGTAGGTACTTAAGAAAAACATTAAGTACAGCCTTAAAAATTTGGCTCTACCCCATACTGAAATACTCCTGTTTTTCGATCGCGTTTGGGGTGTGCCCTAGCAGCATTTTTCCT
>NZ_JADYXK010000044.1:0-19347 GCF_015864275.1 Pseudoalteromonas sp. NZS11_1 | reverse complement strand
TCAAGTAACCAATGACTAAGCATAAAAATACCCTCATAATCAAAAGATGATAAGGGTATTGTGAAGCAACCAAAAGATCGGTCAACCGATCAAAAATACCTTAACTGATCGGTGTTAACTTAATTGTGGTTTTTTTGTGCCTAAATTTTAACACCGATACTAAATTGGGAGGGTGAGAACCCTCGACAGGGTTCGACAAAATGTCCGGAACATTTTGGGCCGCTGCAAGCGTCGTGCAGCAATTGGTTACATGGATGTAAGCGAGCCTATCCCTCCCTCTGGACCATACTTAATTTAAACCACTTAATTGTGGTTTTTTTTGCCTAAAATTTATAAAAATTAAACAAATTGTGCCTAGTAATAACTTAGGGCATTATTAACACAACTTTAGCCACTTTTAGGTTTAGCTATGATCCGGTTCATATTGCTATCATTTTGCGCGGCAGCACCATTTTTTACCTTGGCACAAAGTACAACAGTGTATAAGTGTGTAATTAAGGGCGTTCCTACTTTTAGCCAAACGCCTTGCGCTAAAGATGCACAAGTTATTACTCTAAAAGATATCAATGTAATTGAAGCTTATAAAAGCTCTACGCCCGGTAAAGGTATCACCGATACCTCTGTTGATGACTATTTAGAGGTTCAACAAATAGAGCGTGAAATAAAGCGCCTTGAGTTATCTATTGAACAAAGCCAAAAAGAATACGCAGCTAAAAAACAACAGATAGATTACATGACTCAAGATAAGGCCAATCGTTTAGGCGCTTCGTCTATTGCTGATGCTATCGCAACTAAAACAAATTCATTAAAACAAGCCTACGACGCATCAATTAGTCAAACGCAGCAAAAAATAGAGTCATTAAAGCAAAGAAAGCTGCAGCTTAGCCAAAATCCTTAAGCGCTCGTTTTACTATAGAAATAAATTGCGCAACGTCTTCTTGAGTATTATAAATATGTGGCGATACTCGTATTCCAAATTTGCGAGCATCTACACTGACTTTCGCTTTATTAAGCTCTGTTAATACATGGTTTTGCTGCTTGTTAAAAAACAAAATAACAGTCCCGCTGCATTTATCACCACTCATAGGTGATACAACATATTCGCTTAGTTGCTCATGAATAGGCGTAAGCATCGCTAAGTTATGCACCCTTACCTTGTGAGCTGTTAGCTCTGCAAAGTAGGCAATACTATTTGCGGCAATAATATAAGGCGCTACAGAGGGAGTGCCACCCCAAAACTTGAGTGCACTGACGTTATATTCGAAGTGGTTAATATCGAACTCAAATGGATTTTGATGCGAAAACCAACCCACATCTTTAGGCTCACAATACTCTATTTGATTTTTGTTAACCCACAAATAAGCTGCACCTGGGCCGCCACATAGCCATTTAACACTCGAGCCAATCATAAAATCCGCATCGAGTACGCTTAAATCAAGCGGTATAACACCCGCTGACTGAGCAACATCAACTATTGATAAACTATTGGTTAATTTACTTATAGCTACAATATCGTACACAGGCGCCTGCACTCCTGTATTTGAATACACATGGCTTATAAAAACTAAATCAATATCGGCGGTTATATAGCGCTGCCAAGCACTAATATCACTTAAATCTTCGTGCTCAGGTATAAACATGATTTGCGCGCACTCTGGTAATGCTTTTTGCATTGCAAAACCCATGCTCGGAAAATCACTTTGCGCCATAAGCACTTTACAATTTTTTTGCTGTAATCGAGGGTGCGACATAAGCAACTTTGTCAAGCCACTTGATAAATTAACCTGAGGACAAAACTGCGAACTAGGCGCATTAAATAACTTACCAAGCCCGGTAGTAAATTGCTCAACTGCGGGCAGCCATTGTTGCCAAGGTTCTTTATTTGAGCTCTCCCATGGTAAAAAGTAGTGCTGAGCTAAATATTGCTGTGTATTTTTAAGAGGACGCCCTACCGAGTGGTTTAATAAATAACAGCCATCGGCCATACAAAAATCATTTTTAAGCATGCTATTGAATCCATTCTTTAAGTGTATTTAGATCGTCAAAACGTGTTTTTATATCGTCGCGTTTGGCGCTGGCTCGCCTATCTCTTAATTTTTCGAGCGAATCAATTAACACATGAAGCGGCGGACCACTTGCTGTTACCTTGCTCATATGTTGCTGTTGCATATTTTTTGAGGGCTGAGCAATAAACTTTTCAACCAGTTGATTATGATGACCGACTGCAGTGTCGCCATGTAATTTACACACTTGAATAAATAACGTTGCATGGCTTTTAAACCAATCTGTATTTTTATATGGCTTGGCTTGTAAAAAGTCATCCATAAAGCTTTGCATACGCATGGCTTCTCGCAGGATTTGTTGATCCTCTGGCATCATATATAAAAACTTATCCACCAGCATTTGCGAGTAACTTGGCTCATTTGCGCTACACAGCCCTAGCAGCATATCAATCACGTTAATGCCTGCAAAATCACCTGCATTTGCGCCTCTGTAAACCTCTTTGCCTACACGGTACGGTTTATAATAAGGGCGAACGCAGTTAAAAAATCGATCTGTATCGAGCTCAGAATAAAGTACATTGTTTGACTCAATTACATCTATAAGCGCTTGTTTGGCTACTTTTAATAACTCACCACACAGGGGGTGTGAGATACCTAACGGCAATATTTTTAATAAAGCATCACTTGCACGTTTATAGGCCAAAATACCTTGGGTGTTGTAATCAATAAATAGCTTTTCGTCGGGTAAATTAGTAAATCGTTTATAAATACCGTTAAGTGATTTGTTATGAGTAGTTAAATGGGCGGTAGCAAAACGAGGTGTTACGCCAATGGATGCGCCTATATGCATAGCAAGCGCTGAGGCTTCTATTAGTGGGGAGCTGGTTTCTCTGCTTGGCTCAGTAATTTCATGGCGCCTACACGCCGCCATAAACAATCCTACGTTACCGAGTAAGTCAAAAGCGCTATCAAAGCCTTGATCTGTGTTTCCCTCGGCTAATAAATTGCTAATTAATGCGTTGCCTTTTTTTTCTAATTGTTGCTTTAAGGCCTCACCTATTCCTTCTACATTTGCTTTATCGGTTTGCTGCCAATAAAGCTGCTCTAATTCACTATTTAAAGTGACAAACTCTGTTCGTATCCAGTGATCAAAAATAGCGGTATGTGTGTTCATTGTTGTGCTCTATTATTTTTATAGTTAAATGCTAACAGAGTTCAATGAGGGTAAAACGCCAAAAAAATTAGTAAAAATTGCAATACTTAGCAATAATCACTACAAATATAAAAATAATTAATAAAAGCCGACAACTATGTTAGATAAAAAAGACCAGCAATTACTCATTGCACTGCAAAGCCAAGCTCGTATGTCTGTTTCAGATTTGGCCAGCAGTATTAACCTATCGGATACACCTTGTTTAAGGCGTATAAAAAAGTTAGAGCAAGAAAACATTATTACCGGCTACCACGCCGCCATAAATCCTAAAGCACTTAATCTTAATGTGTTGGTATATGCGTTCGTACGATTAAGCCAAAACTCGGTAAGTGCTGCAGAGCAATTTGAGCAACATGTAGAAAAATTACCACATGTATTAGAGTGTTGTGTAATATCAGGAAGCTATGATTATTTATTAAAAATCATTGCACATGATCTTGAGAGCTACGAAACATTTGTAAAACATCAACTAGGTAGTTTAAGTTGTATTGCAAATATAGAATCAACAGTCGTGTTAAAGCAGTCATTTAGCAAAAAACAGTTACCATTATAAAAATAACCAAAATAACTTACTGTTAGCTATACTGATATTTCAAAACGATAATAATAATTGCTTGGACCTTATGTGAAAAATTTTAACTCTAAAAATCATTCCATTATTTTTTACATCATGTTTGCTTTAGCATATTTTTTAGTCGGCATAGCACTCACTAAACTTGCTTTTAACTCGCAAATAATTCCAATTTGGTTACCTGCCGGCATAGCTCTAGTCGGTTGTTATATTTGGTGGTGGCGCTTTATCCCGCCTTTATTTGTAGCTGCAATTGCCTTTAACCTTAATATTTTTGACAGTTCAGCTCATGAGCTAGTCCTGGTCGGCAACTCATTCAACGAGGCAATGTATATCGCCTTTGGTGTTGTTATACAGGCAATGGTCGGCGCAGCTCTTTTAAAGTATTGGCTTGGTCACCCGCTGCGCTTTAAAAAGCGCAAGAATATAATTTACTTTATTTTAGTCATAGCCATATTGGTCAGCTTAATTTCAGCTAACTTTGGCGTATTTGCCTTAAGCCAATTCAACTCGCTTTACAGTATTGATAATCATTGGAAAAATGTTATTTACTGGTGGCTTGGTGATACATTAGGGGTATTAATTGCAACTCCGTTTTTACTTTCTTTGTTACCACAAAAGTCTAATCAACATACTATATCGGCATTTCCGACAATTGCAGTATGCTCAGTTTTATTTTTATCAGTCGCGGTAACAACACAATTATACGATCAGGAAAATCGTATAAGCACTATTAAAATTGCCGAACGTGAAGTCCACGTTATAGAAAACAGCCTTTATAGATATACAAATCGCAGTATTATTGCAGTGCAGAGCTTAGCAAGTCAGGTTCAATCATCTCCCATGCTGAGCCAGCAAGATTTTTATTCTTATGCTAGTCAGTTACTAACTCAATACGAGTTTATTAACGCTTTATCGTGGAATGCAAAAATACCTCAAGATCAACGCGAAGTCTTTGCTCAAGAAATATCAAATATTTACCATTTAGATATTGATATAGTTGGCGAACCTCTTGAAATTAACGATCCCCTTGTTATAGTAAAATACATAGCTCCTTTTAATGGTAATCAAAAAGCTATTGGCTTTAATGTATTTTCAAACCCTGATCGAAAAAACTCTCTGCTTAACCCCGCTATAAAGTACATGCCAGTCGGAACTAAAATAATTCAGTTGGTGCAAACCAAACAACCTAAACCAGCCTATTTATTATTTGCCCCTGTGTACTCCCAATATAACGATGAAAAAACAATTAAAGGCTATGCCACTGGTATATTTTTAGTGCGTAGTATTATTGAGCAGGCCATTTCTAAAGAACAGTCTGATATGTTTTCGATTGGTATATACGAAGATACAAACACACCGCCGTTTTATAGTAATTACTCTCAGGATGTTCAGCAAGCCAAAGGCAGCCGTTTAATGTCGTTTGACGTGGACTTTGCAGGGCAAAAATGGATTGTAAAACTAGCCCTTAAAGAAAGCTTTTTAACACAACATAATAGTCAACTAACTCTATTATTGCTCATACTTCAAGTTGCCGTATGTTCTTTAATTTTAATGGTTTTACTGCTGTTTAATCAGCAACAGATTGCACTTACACGTCAAGTTGCAGAGCGTACACACTCACTCGCACAAGCAAAGCAGCAGTCTGATTTAGCTAATCAGGCTAAAAGCCAATTTTTAGCGAATATGAGCCACGAAATACGTACACCATTAAACGCCGTTATTGGTTTTTCTTCACTTGCTCGAGAAACAGACAGTGCAAGTACACTCATTGGCTATTTAGATAAAATAAATTCATCATCTAAAAGTTTATTAAACTTAATTAATGACATTCTTGATATATCAAAAATAGAATCCCAAAAGTTAGTTATTGAATCTATTGCATTCGACCTAGGTGCCTTAATAACACGCATAGACAATATGTTTGAACAAAGCGCAGTTAACAAAGGTATTAACTGGCAAGTTAACTCAAAGCTACCTTTAAATACCTGGTTTATTGGTGATCCTATGCGAATTGAGCAGGTATTACTTAATTTATGTAGTAACGCGATTAAATTTACAAGCCAAGGCAGCGTTGCTTTAAACATAGAAACAGAGTTTACTGCCGCCAATAAAGTACAGCTTGTTATAAACGTTAGTGATACCGGAATAGGTATAAAACCAAGCCAGCATAAAAAATTATTTAACGCATTTACCCAAGCTGATAGTTCTACCTCAAGGCAGTTTGGCGGTACAGGACTTGGCTTAACCATAGCTAAAGAGCTAAGCCAGCTAATGGGGGGAGAAATAACACTTAAAAGTGAAATAGATAAAGGCTCTACTTTTACATTTTCAATACGATTAGAAACAACAGAGCCTAAAAAAGAACATGTTATTACATTTGATAATACTAATATTACTTCGCTAGACATTTTGGTCGCAGAGGATAACCCAGTAAATCAAATGGTTATTAAGGCGATGCTTGGCTCGTTAGGGATTGTGCCGTATATAGTAGAAAACGGTGAGTTGGCGGTCGATATAGTGAAAAAACAACATTTTGATTTAGTCCTTATGGATTGCCAAATGCCTATAATGGATGGCTATAGAGCAACGGCACTGATCCGCCAGTTTAAAACCGAACAAGAACTCCCGATTATTGCTTTAACTGCCGACGTAATGCCAGAGGATAAAGCACATGCACAAGCAGTTGGATTTAATCAACATCTTGCAAAACCGCTTGAACTCATTAAGCTAACCGAGTGTCTTGTCCAATATGCAGAAGTTAATGAACAATAGTGGTTTAATTTTAAGAATAGTTTTAAGAGTATTTTTGGGTTTTGTTTTAAGTGTTTTTTCTCATACAGCTGTCGCTCAAAACTGTATATCGCAGGCGAGCGACTTTAAATTTATAACAAAAAGTAAGCAACAAGGCTTATTACGCTTTGAAAATGAGCACAACCACCAGCGCTTTAATTACCACGCCCTTTTGCCATTTAACGATTACTTAGATTTTGCATATAAACATATAAATAAAGCCAATCCACGTGCAAATATGCCATGCCCTGTTATTACACAAACGTATCAGCAATTAGTAACACAAGGTACGCGAAAACCTGACCCTACTATTGCAGATATTATTGCCCCTTTTGAGCTTACGCATCCAAACAGCAATAAAGTTGCGCTATTAATCCACGGACTAACTGACTCCCCCTTTACGTATCACGATTTAGCACAAGTGTATTATCAGCAAGGCTATACTGTGCGTACTATTTTATTACCAGGACATGGAAGCGCCGCAAGTGCGTTACTCAATGTAGACGTTAGCCAATGGCAACAAGCAATAAAATACGGTATTGAACGCTCCGTACAAGACTTTGATGAGGTGATACTCGCAGGTTACTCTACCGGTGCAGCGTTACTTATTGATTACGCAACCAAACACACTGTATCCTCTAAAATTAAAGCGCTTATGCTTTATTCGCCCGGCTCTGAGCCACATAATAAGTACGGCTGGATAGCAAAGTGGATTGATGCCATACCCTTTGTTAATTGGATTGATAAAGATGCCGATGTAGACTTTGCTAAGTATGAATCATTTCCTCTAAACGCAGCTGCCGCTTCGTACGATGCAATGTCACTTGCAAGTGTAAGTAGCTTAAACAAACGCCCTGCACTTAAATTACCTATTTTTAGTGTACTTAGTGATATTGATACCACGATAGACACGCGTGCCACGCTAAAGTTATTGAGTACATTACACAAAGATAATTCAGTAAAATATAAGCCACTCGATACTTTAGTACTTTATGGAAGCACCAATATTTTACCGCCAGACTTTGCTAGTGACTACACAGTAAATAATCCGCAATGCACAACACCTCAATGTAAAAAGGTTCATGGTATGTCGCATATTGCTGTTGTTAACTCACCGCAAAATCCACATTATGGAATTAACGCCACTTATCGCAATTGTGGCAGCTTTATTAACGATGAGTCCCTGTATGAAACATGTAAAACAACTAAAAAACCACAACTAGGAGAGCGTACAAGCGCCAACTTAAAACACTATCCGGCTTTACAGCGCTTAACTTATAATCCTCATTTTACCGAGCTTAAAATGCAAATTAGTACGTTTATTAAAAACGTAGAACAGCTTAGAACAACTACAAGGTAAGTAGTCATGGGAACGTTTTCGCACCAATGGTTTAGCAGTATTAATGAGATTGATCAGGCGCAGTGGCAACGTTTATTTGGTGATGAACCATTTACTCAACATACTTTTTTATATGCCCTTGAACAAAGCCAATGCGTAACACAAAAAAGCGGTTGGCAGCCCCATCACCTCGCTATTTTTGAAGATGATACGCTCGTTGCACTTGCACCCGGGTATTTAAAAAGTCATTCATACGGCGAGTATGTATTTGACTGGGCATGGGCTGAGGCATACGAAAAACACGGTTTAGAATATTATCCCAAGTGGCTATCTGGCATTCCTTTTAGCCCTATTGAAGGCAAGCGCATTGCTATCGAGCACGCTAATCCAAATGCGGTATATCAATACATTACAGAGCAACTTAGCTTACACAGTGCTCAGCAAGGATGGTCGGGATGGCATGTTAATTTTTGCGACCAAGCCCAAGCCACCTCATTAACTGAGCAACACGCCATGTTAAGAGTGGGTGTGCAATTTCAGTGGTTTAATAAAGGTTATGAATCCTTTGACGACTTTTTGCAGATGCTTAGCTCACGAAAACGTAAGTCACTTAAAAAAGAGCGAGCTAAAATAGCGCAACAGAACATTGATATTGAATGGCTGCAAGGAACGCAAATTACGCCCGAGATAATGCAATTGTTTTGTGAGTTTTATCAGCGTACCTACTTAAAGCGCTCTGGTCATTTGGGCTATTTAAATATGGAGTTTTTTACGCTTTTACATGCCTTAATGGCTAATACTCTCGTTATTATGCTGGCCAAAAGAGACGATAACGTGATTGCTGCAACACTTAGTTTAGTAGGTAAAAATACGCTTTATGGGCGCTACTGGGGAGCAAGTGAGGAAGTAGATTCGCTGCACTTTGAATTGTGTTATTACCAAGGTATTGAGTTTGCAATAAAGCATAAACTCAACTGTTTTCATTCGGGTGCACAAGGTGAGCACAAAATAGCACGCGGATTTGAACCCGTACTTACCTACTCTGCTCACCATATTGTTGATGGCGACTTTAGTAATGCAATAAGCGACTACTTAAAGCGTGAACGCGGCCATATTGATATATATAAAGAGCAATGTAGCTCATTACTGCCGTTTAAAAACGAGTAACTGATTATTTGCAGGCATGGCTGTATCGCTAATAAGCGTAAGCCCTGCTTGCTTAGCTAGTTGTTCAACTGCTTCAAAATCTCTTATTCCACTTAACGGATCGCGCTCTGTTAAAAAGGCACTAAAGTCATCATTACTTGGGCTGGTAAATTCACCTTGGTATTTGAATGGCCCATAAATACACAACATACCGTCGCTATTTAAGTGGCGTTTAACACCATCAAAAAAACGCTCAACTAATTGCCAACTTACAATATGAAATGTGTTTGCAGTATAAATAGCGTCAACTTTATCTATTGGCCACTCATTATTTAAATCAAGCTCAAGTGGTGCATGTAAATTAGTTGAATTAGCTTCGCGGTGCCATAAATTAATCCCTTCGTGGTTTATAGCACGATCACTTGTATGCCATTGTAAATGTGGTAATTGCTCTGCAAAAAAAACACTATGCTGGCCGGTTCCTGAGCCAACTTCGAGTACTGTTTTAGTATTTTTTAATACGTCCTTTAATTGCTCTAAAATAGGGGTTTTATTGTTTTCACAGGCTTGTGAAAATGGCTTTGTCATTACTGTGCACCAAAATTGTAGATTAATGCACAACAGTAAAGCAAATTTAGCTTATTTTGTCGTGATGAAAAAAAGATAATTTTTAAACACTATAACTATCATATGGTTGAGTTAATTTATTATGATTGGTACGTAATATGCTTTTATATAACTAACCCACTAAAGGGTTTAACTTATATTAAATTTCAAAGGATAAAATTATGCATATACCCCCTTATACCGCTGTAGACGCAGCTATTGCTATAACCGAAAAAACCACCGACGATCATAGTTACGCCGTTGATATGAGAGCTACAGTAATCGATTTACTTTCGCACCCTAAACATAATCAACAGGCGATGACCAAACATGAAACAGATCAGATATTTATTCTTGGCTACAATTAAAACTCAAATTAGTATCGCAAATAATTTTTATAATAACTGTTTACACTGAAACCGATTAAATGTAATGATAACTATTATCGTTAACTTAAGTCGGTTTTTTTATGTCTTCAAATTATGCCCAGCATCGTTACCATCAAGAACTCTCTTGCCATTGCTTAAGACCTGGCCTGCATGCACCCATGCTCGTTGCCGATTACATAGAAACCGCCCTTAACGTCGCTAAAAAATTTGAGCAACAACGTAATCCCTTGCTTCAAGAGTTTTATCTTAGACGCACACACCATGAAATTATGAACAAAATGTGCGACCCTCTTATACATAATGCTATTCGTAAACAATGTTTAGAGCAGTTATACAAACCTTTATTAGCACTAAAACGGTTTTATAAAGTGCATAACAATACTGCACAATTTTTAATACTTGAGCGTGAAGCTCGTATTCTTAGTCACGAATTCAACCCTTTTTAAGGAGCACACTTATGAGCAACTTTAGAACAGAATCAGACAGCATGGGCGAACTAAAAGTACCTACTGATGCGCTCTATCAAGCGCAAACACAGCGAGCGGTTAATAATTTTGCCATTAGTGGCTTACCTATGCCAAAGCAATTTATAACTGCACTGGCTTATATAAAACAAGCCGCTGCACAAAGTAACTGTGAGCTAGGCCATTTAAGCAAAGCTAAAGCCGATGCAATTGAGCAAGCTTGTCAAAGTATTATTGATGGTGAACATGTTGAGCATTTTCCCGTTGATATTTTTCAAACAGGTTCTGGCACAAGCTCAAATATGAATGCCAATGAAGTTATTGCAACGCTTGCTAGCCGGATAGGCAATGAAAGCATTCACCCTAATGATGATGTGAATATGGGGCAAAGCTCTAACGATGTAGTCCCTACTGCTATCGCACTCAGTAGCGCAATAAATGTAGTGTACGAATTACTTCCTTCGCTTGAAAACTTATCGCAAAGCCTGGAAAAGAAAAAAGCTGAAGTAGGCCATATAGTTAAAACGGGCCGTACGCATTTAATGGATGCAATGCCTGTAACGTTTGATCAAACACTCAGTGCATGGCAGTCACAAGTTAATCATGCCGCAGCAGGAATTAGACATAGCTTAGAGCGTGTATGCGAACTTGCACAAGGCGGTACAGCTGTTGGAACAGGAATAAATGCCGACCCTAAGTTTGCAGCCAAATTTGCAGAAAATCTGAGTGCCAATGTAGGCATTAGATTTACGCCCAGTAGTAACTTTTTTTATAATATAGGTTCACAAGACGCCATCGTCGCACTTTCTGGGCAATTAAAAGTACTCGCTGTCGCACAAATGAAAATAGCCAACGACCTACGCTGGATGAACTCAGGACCACTTGCAGGTTTAGGTGAAATAGAGCTTGAAGCGCTTCAACCAGGCTCCTCTATTATGCCTGGCAAAGTAAACCCGGTTATACCAGAAGCCGCCGCAATGGTAAGTGCACAAGTAATAGGTAACGACGCGACCATTACAGTAGCAGGCCAAGCGGGTAACTTTGAGCTAAACGTAATGTTACCTGTTATTGCTTATAATATTTTGCAAAGCATACAATTACTTGCAAATAGCGCACAAGCGCTGGGCGATAAAGCGATTGCCAGTTTTAAGGTGAATCAGCCAAATATAGATAAAGCACTCGCTAAAAATCCAATTTTGGTAACTGCGCTTAATCCGGTGATCGGTTATGAAAAAGCAGCAAAAATAGCAAAGCAGGCTTATAAAGAAGCCCGCCCTATTATTGATGTAGCCGAACAAGAAACCGATTTACCACGCAGTGAACTCGAAAAACTACTTAACCCCACCAAACTAACGCAGGGTGGACTTTAATAAACGATATTTTTCACGGCTTTAATTACTTGATAATATAGTTTTTATTGCCGTAAAAAATGCACCGTGTATGATAGTGATGAATATTTCATCACTATCAAGGTTTGTTATGCGTACCCCATTGTTAGCCATACTTTTACCACTTTGTTTAACTGCATGCTTAGATAAAGCACCCACTGAAACGCAGCAAGTAACAATCACCTCAGAAACTGAAGCACCAAAGCAAGAGCTACAAAAGCTAAAAGAAAACACTCAATTACAAGAAAATACTAAAAAGAACGTAGTTGCTGAAAAAATACCAAAAGCTGATTTAAAAAACGTTTCAATAGACGATATAAAAGCAGCCAAAACCGAATTAAATACGCTAATTACAGATAAGCAATGTGATACCAGCACCCAATGTAGAGTAAGTGCAGTAGGCAGTCGCGCATGTGGTGGGCCAAGCAGCTTTATTGTGTACTCAACAAACACCGCGTCTGAGGAACAAGTAGCTGTCCTTAGCGATAAAATCACAAAGCTTGAAAGTAGTTATAATTCACAAAAAGGAATGATGAGCATTTGTCAGCATTTAACAACGCCAAGCACGCAGTGTGTTGAAAATAAATGTGTTAAACTTGAAGGCTCAGCGGTAAGTGCATTTTAAGGATAACGTTATGAGTTGTTTACCATCGGCAATTAAACTATCAATTTTAAGCATTGCTAGCAGCATTTTATTACTAAGTGGTTGTGCTAGTACTGTGACGTCAAATGAGCAAAATAAAAACTTATCTGACTTAAACTATGATCTGAATAACATGGTGAGTAATAACAGCTGCACTGCAAGCTTTCAGTGCAAAGTACTTGAAGTGGGCGCCCGCGCATGCGGCGGACCGAGTAAATATGCTGTTTATTCAACGCTAAACACATCTCAAGAAGAAGCAGAAAAGCTTGCTCAACAAATAACAAAACAAGAAAACATACAAAATAAAGCACAAGGCTTAACTGATTGTTCTCCTGTACTTGAAGTGCAATCGCTGTGTATTAACCACCAATGCCAGTCGTTTGATATAAAATAAAAACGGCCGCGTATAAGCTAATTTCAGCGTTAACTTAAATACGGAATTAACGCTGAAATTACTACCACCAGTACCACGCAAATACCCGCTTTAATAATGTATTTCATGGGCATTGTTTTAAGCACCCAATATGCATAAATAAAACGTACAAAATAACTCGCCGCAGTACCAAACAACGCAAAAATAATTAAGTAAGCAATTAAAATAATATTCATAAAAACCTAATTAAATTATTTCACTTTTTTATTTTTAGTGTGAGCTATTAATAAATCAGCTACTTGTTGTTTTACGGCTCGCTTATCATCGCTTTGTACATCAAAGCGACTGGCTAGTTGCGCTATTTCATCATCATTTAAGTTAAACGATAAACGTTGACGCGTTTTTTTAGACTTTACGTCTAAGCCAAGTATTTTTCGGATCATATCTGACGGCGTTAGCTCTTGATCAATTGCCTGCTTTTTTATCAGTTTTTGAACTTCGCTGCTTAGATCAAATGCCATTTGTGTGGCACGTACAGCTTGTTCCTGACGTAACCACTTGTCTTTAGCATCACTCACTTAGCGTCTCCGGGAAACAAGTCTACAATGTCTGACATTGGACGCATGAGCGTTAGCGATACTTCGGTTTCGCCGCCATCCCAAATTTCGATATTTAAACCAAAGCCTTCATTATCTGACGCTAAGCAAATCATTTCACATGGCTCGCCACCTTCTTGCTCATAACGAGGTAATGCTTGGTTGCGGTAATCTTTATTATGGAAATAACACACATAAGGCGACTCGCTTTGTTGGTAGCTTTTAGCTAAAAACTGCATAAAGCGCTCTGGTGTATTTTGCACTGTAATGTGGGTTAACGACTCTTCATCAAAAATACGCGCAAACTCATCAAGGCTAAATATCTCTTCAACTTCGTTTCGCTGAATTTTAATAGAAAAGTTAGCCCACTCTTCGCCATCATCTTGCTCAATTTGTAAAAATACAACTTGGCCGCTATTTGTCTCAAGTACAAATTCAGTATCGCTACTGTGCTGATATTGGTAAGTCTGAATATCAGTAACACGTAACGTTTCACCCTTTAACCATGCAGGATAGGCAAATGAATCAATAACGCTAAACATGTCGCCTTTTTTAAGATCGCTCGGATGATTAAGTTGACGTTCTGGCTCTTTTTTAGATTTGAAAAAATTAAACATAGGAAGGCTGCCTTCTAAGCAAAAAAGGTAACTGAGAAAAACTCGGTTACCTTTTTAAAGTATAAACGTAATAGTTAGCTATTTTGCTTCGCTTTGATGCGAGCTAAAATATCAGCGCTTTTTGGACTTGTGTCGCCAATGCC
The DNA here is from genome assembly GCF_015864275.1 of Pseudoalteromonas sp. NZS11_1. Classification (NCBI taxonomy): domain Bacteria; kingdom Pseudomonadati; phylum Pseudomonadota; class Gammaproteobacteria; order Alteromonadales; family Pseudoalteromonadaceae; genus Pseudoalteromonas; species Pseudoalteromonas sp. NZS11_1. Next base: position 5,063 of record NZ_JADYXK010000044.1, on the reverse strand, counting down.
TGCTTCAGCCATTTTTGCTTTTAAGTCATCGCCATTTACGTCTGACTCAAGTTGCTTTGCAGCACCAAGCTGGTCACTTCGATCTTGTTGGCGCTGTTTAATACGTTCAAGCGATTGACGAGCCGATGTCATAGACGAGCTGTTTGTATTAAGCGTGCTGTTAACAGCCATTGTTGCTTGCTGTACGCTTTCAGTGGTTTTAACCATTGTAAGCTGACGCTGATTCTCTTTAATCGATTTTTCAGCATCTTTAACTTGCTGCTTAAGCGCAACAATGTGATTGCTAAAGCCAGACAATACTTGCTCGTTTTCAGCTTTTTCAGCTTCAAAGTCACCAATTTTTTCTGCAATTTCTAATGCTAACGCTTCGTTGCCCTTTTCAAGAGCTTGGCCTGCATACGCTTCATGTTCAGCGATTGATGCATCTACAGCGCTAATTTTACGCTTAGTTTGCATTTCTTTGGCCATTACTTCAGTAAGGCTTTTTTTAGCTCGGTGAAGTGCATTTTGCGCGTCTGCAATTTCTTGCTCAAAAATACGGATGCCATTTTTGTCTACAATTGCTTCGCCTGCTTCACGAGCGCCGCCACGTACTGCTGTAAATAATTTTTTTAAAATACTCATAATCTTAACTCCACTGACTAGCTATTAATCGTTTAAATACAAGGTCACGGCTTCTAGTGCATCGATAGCGTTATCGGCTAATGTCACTAGTTCGTGGGTAACGTCATCTAGTGATGAATTTACCGACAGTGCACCAAAAATCGCGTATTTGTTATCGATTTTAGCAAATGCACTCAGTGGAATTGGCACGTTTAAACGTAGTAATGTTTCGTTTAACTCGTTGCGTAATTCACTCTTAACTTCATCTTCGTCAAACAAGTAGCTAATACATAACAACTGCTCTTGCGTTTGTGTAACAAAAATTGGAAGTTCATCATTTCCATCAACAATGACTTGTAAAACATCTTGCTCGCCTGGGTTGGCAATCAAGAAAGACTCAAAGTTAGCGCCTTCAGTTTCAAAAGAAGCTAATTTTATTGAAAGTTCATTTAATTCCATGTCTCTGCCTTTTGTCGTTTGACATATTATGTCTGAGTTAAGATTCTCATGGTCGACATATTATGTCAACCATGTTTTATTAGTTTTTATACAATTCGCTTTCTATTTGCCATGCAGTTCGGTAGTAATCATACAACTGACCAGACCCTAACCTATTGACCTCAATACTTTTAACTTGTTCAAAGTAGTGGTTAGGAAATACAAAACTTGCCAATAAATATTCTTTACTAATCCATCTTGATGGCACAGGCATAGCCGTCGCATCATTAATACGGCCACTGGCCGACTGCCCCATTTTAGTCGCTATAGTCCAGCCCCACTGCCCAAAAGAAGGTATGTTTTGCTGATACTGCTCAACATACTCAAACCCAGCAGCTTTAACTGTTTTAGCAATGCTTAAAAACGCTTTTTTAGCGTGATAAGGTGAGGTTGATTGAACCGCCATTGCGCCATCGGGTGCTAATAACTGCCGTACATGATTATAAAAGTAGTCACTGTACATTTTATTTAGATCAGGATGATTAGGGTCAGGTAAATCAATTAAAATAGTGTCGAACTGCTTAGATTGATCAAGCAGTTTTTCAACTTCTAAAAATGCATCACCCACAATTATGTTGGCTCGCGAATCATGCATCGATTTATTGTTTAGCTGTAGCAATCGCTTATTGATGTGCTCTGGCGGCGTAAAGTCACCGTCTTTATGACCAAATAAATTGAGTAGTTGCGCGTCTAAATCTATTAGCGTTACTTCACTTACAGGCCACTTTAAAACATCTCTAAGTGCAAGCCCGTCACCACCACCAATTATTAATACACGGTCGTGTCTGTTAGAGGCAAGCATTGCAGGGTAAACCAGCATTGAGTGATATATTTGCTCATCAATACTTGAGAACTGTAAACGCCCATTTAAATATAAATCGGTAATTGGCTGAGGTTGGTTTTTGCTTAATCTTTCGGTTAAAACTACGTGTTGGTATTTAGTTGCTTGCGAATAAATTACTTTATCTTTGTATAAAACATTACTTAGATTGTTCATCCAGCTACTGCCAAATACTAAAATAAAGCCAAATAATGCCAGTAATACTATATGGCAAACTAAAAGTGCCTTAGCAAAGCGCACATGGGTATGGTAGCGCCATAAAAACGCGAGCCCCGCAATAATATTAAATAACGCCGTCCACGCTGCAGCTTGCATTATAGGCATTGAGAGCATGATACTTACCCAAATGGCTGCACCAATACCAGCACCGATATAATCGGCACCATAAATAGTCCCTGCGTTGTTTTCTAAAAACCGACCATAAACATGCTGACGAATACGCGCTATAAGCGGTATTTCCATACCAATAAATAAGCCCAGTATTAAACCAAAAACATAAGGTAGAAAACGTGACCACTCTTGTAGCTTTTGAAATACGTAACCATTAAGTACAACATCAGGGGGTAAATTAAAAATGCTCGAAAATAAATGAGGAAGAGAATAACTAACTGCTATTACACCCGCTATCGCTAAAATGCAGCCCATGCCAACCAAAGCAATAATGCTTTCTAGCCAAGCAAAAGCGGTAAATGCATCTTTGAACCAGCGCGCTAAAAAAGCGCCTAAGCCCATTGCTACAATCATAGTGCCAATCATGGCGTAAATAGCGCTCTCTACTGAGCCAAGTACACGGCCCGCATAATGAGACAGTAAGTATTCATAAATAAGGCCGCACCCAGCAAGCACGGCCATAACAGTAATAAGTAGTATATCGTGCCCAAGTAAGCGAGACTTACTTGGGGGGGTGTTGGTTGATGACACTGATTATGCGCCTAGTAATGTTGCCATAGTGATACCTACAGCAAATGATACTGCTGCAGAAATAGTAGCTACACCTACATTTTTTTGACGATTAACTTCATCGGAAATATCGCAACCAGATAAAATTATTTTAATTGTCACTAAGTGCAAAATAATAAATGCAACAAGGCTCACTACTGCGCTAATAGCCCAGTATAGTAAACTCGCATTAATATTATCAGCCGCGTAAGGTGCAACACCCGTTGCTGCTGTAATAGCTAATGCACTACCTATTAAAAATCCAGCGTAACGAATACCCACAGCTAAGTTACCATCAACAATTGCTTGTTGTAGGCAGTCGCCACTTTTGTTTGTACGCTTAAATAACTGCACTCGGTATTGGCTAACAAGTAGTAATACAACACTACCTATAATAAAGGCGGCAATTACAATTGGAAGACCATGCCAGCCGTCAGTAGCCACCCATAAAAGAGCTGAGCGAATAACGATAGCAACACTGACAACATGGCCAAAATCAATTATTGAAGCTGTAACATTACCTTTAACGATTTCGTCGTGCAGGCTTACTTTACGAAGAGCTACTTTATCTTGAAAAAAGTGACCCAACTTAATCAGTACAATTGCTAATGCGCCATAAGCTAACATTTGTAGTGCTTCTTGTTGCAGTGTTGCAGCAAAAGCTCCGCTACTTACACCCGTTAATACAATCGCCAGTGCCACTAAGCCAGCGGCAAAGCTAATACCAAAAGCAAAGTTATCACGCTCTGTTATTTCATCATTTGCATGTAAGTTTGAAACCCAGCCTTTTATATATTTAAGGCTTACAAATAATAAAACAATAATCGCAAAATCAATCGCCAGCGCTTGCAGTGACCACATAGTTATTCCATTAAATTCATACATATTATTCTAACTCCAACTTTATTCTTTTACTTACCACGGCTCACGCCACGAGAGGTTCTGCTACCGCTATCACGCACCGATCCTGAGCTATTGCTATAACTGCTCGAACGAGAATAACTACTGCGGCTTTTTGCTGGCGTATAACTACTACGGCTTAAACCTGATGCACCTGTTTTTTTACTCGCATAAGGGCTTGTAAACTGCTTTCCTTGGCGTTGGTATGTTTGGCGCGTGCGTGTTTCTAGCGCGCTTTGGGTTTTAATTTGTTTAGGGCTTGAATAACGCGAGCGCCCATAGTCATTGTAATAGCTATACTTTCGGCGCTTACTCCAGCTTCCATATTCAACACGATCAAATACATCACCTAAAATACGGTACATTCCGTACCATTGCCAAAAGCTAATACCGTTACTATTTGATTGCCAGTTACCATAGTTAGGGTTACCTACCATTTGGTTACCAACACCCTCACCTTCAGCTTGCTTACTAATTGCGCCTACACGCGCTAAAGTGTCTTTGGACATATCTGCTAGCATATTAATAGGATCGGTTAACGCATCAGAAAATAGCGTAGGTTTAGATGCATCACGCAACAAATCAATGCTATGTAACGTATCTTCGTAAGGAGGAATTAAGTAAGTTCCTTTAATATCTTTAAGTCGCTGTGTTAAGCCACTATAAAGTGCGCCTTGGCGCGTTGCATCAAGGGTAATTACATCAACAACTTTTGTAAGCTCTGGTTGTTGTTTTTTAAGAAGCTCGCCATATTTTTTAAGTAACACAGCATTGCGTACACTTCCATTATCGAGTGCAGTACCAAGCTGAGACAGCTCCGTATCTACCTTTTTAATAGACTCTTGAATTGTTTGTTGCAGCTGCTCTTCTTTCGATTGACAACCCATAAGCACTGCGAACAAACAAAACAGGCTTATAAGTTTCCAAGCTTTAATATTCGACATTCATGTCACCTGATTTACTAAATTAACTCAGGTAGTTTTACACAGGTCACTTATTAAACCAAGAATGAAATTGCAACAAAATGAGAAGAAACGTGGGACTCTGTAATCAGGGTCTGATTTATTGAGAATTTAGTGAAAATATTAAGCTATATCGTAAGGTTAGAATTGAAGTTTAAGCGTTATAAGGGGGTACTTACAGTGATTTTAGCGTCAGGAATCGCTGCGCTCGCCCGCCCTACGTGATGGGTGTTGATGTGAGTGTGCATTAATTGCGCGCATTTCACTTTTCTGCAGACGTAAAAAAGCCCGAATCGTTAGATTCGGGCTTTCTACAATTT
>NZ_JADYXK010000043.1:0-21244 GCF_015864275.1 Pseudoalteromonas sp. NZS11_1 | reverse complement strand
GAACGAGTGAAACGTTATATTCTTCCAGAAAAAAGAAAACGGCCCAAAAGTAGGACCGTTCGAATTTCAAAAACTCGGTACACCATTAAGTCAAAGCATGCTTAACTGAATGGTGTTAGCTTTATAAGCGGCATTTTGTTATCTGCAATTTAGTGTGTTTGGCAGCTCATGTAATTATCGTAAAGTGCTTTAAGTACATCTGCTCGGCTGATCATGCCGATTACTTTAACACCCTCTACAACAGGGTAGTTTTTTGGTTTACCGGGCTGCATTTGCTCTGCAAGCTCAATAATATTGGTATCGCCGCTAACGGTCACTACCTTTGTTTGCATAAGTTGCGATACTTTAACCATCCCATCACAAAAATAACTGCTTTGCGTAAGTGGTTTTAATAGTTCTTGCTCAGATATAAATCCGACTAGGCATTTATCTTTATCAAATACTGGTGCGCCAAGTAGTTTAAATTTTTGTAGTTCTGCGATGGCTGTCGTCATTTCTGTATCTGGTGTGATATTTGGCAACTTGCGTTGCATAAAATCTTTTACTTTTGTATTTAGCATTTGGGTCTCTCCCGCTGATGTTCTATACAAAGTATGGTTTATAGATAGGGATTTAGGAAATTGTTTATGTTGATGAGATTGATAGGTTTTAACTATTAAGTATTTGTTGTTATATAAAATAAAAGCACCGATTAGGTGCCTTTATTCATAACTGAAAGTTAATTTCAATTATTTGATAAATGCGAATGCATCTGCGTACATGTTTTCACGAATTGCACCATGAGTAATAAAGTCATCACGGACAATACCTATCATGTCAAAACGACCGGCCATATAAATATCGTATGGTTCAAGTGATACAATATCTTGCATTACCGCTTTATGTACATAGCCAGTGTGACCTTGCCAATTAGCAGATGGATTTTCTACCACAGGGATAAACTCAAAGTTTTTGTGGCTATCGGCCCATGTTTGCATTTCTGTATGTGCGTATAAAGCTGACTCTTCTTTTACACCCCAGTAAAATAATACAGGACGGTCGCACTTAATTTCAGCTAAGTGATCAGCCATTGATTTTGCGTATGAAAAACCAGTGCCACCAGCAAGTAAAATAATAGGGCGCTCACATTGCAGGCGCAACTGTGAAATACCCAAGCCAGCTTCAATGTCTACTAACTGCCCAGTGGTATGGGCGTTTCGTAAATGTTCCAGCGATTGCATTGCATACGAATCGGCACCTGACGCGCCAATATGCAGTTCTATTGCATCGCACTGTGAAGGGCGACTAGCTATAGAGAAAGCACGTTTGTCTTTTTCGCCCAATACGAGTTGCATGTATTGGCCAGCTTCAAAGGTCACAGGTTGTTGTGGCTTTAAAATTACTTTGTGAACAAATTCTGTAAGTGGGCTGATAGCTACAACTTCAGCTTTTAATGTTTGCATTTTTTACCTTTTAGCAGCGCTTTAAACAGCAGATACGCAATCGAATGACTCGATTCTAGCATATCTGCAGGGTTATTTTATAGCCTGTTATGTACTTACATATAAACACTTAAAGAATATTAAGGCTTTCCCAAATATCATCTACGCGGTCTTTGGTGTCTTTATCCATAACAATAGGCTCGCCCCATTCGCGGGTGGTTTCGCCAGGCCATTTATTGGTGGCATCCATTCCCATTTTTGAACCAAGGCCAGAGACTGGCGATGCAAAATCGAGATAATCAATAGGTGTGTTTTCTATTAATGTTGTATCGCGAGCAGGATCCATTCGGGTTGTTATAGCCCAAATAACATCTTCCCAATCACGGGCATTAATATCGTCATCGCACACAATTACAAACTTGGTATACATAAACTGACGTAAGAACGACCAAACTCCCATCATCACGCGCTTAGCATGGCCAGGATATTGTTTTTTCATTGTTACAATCGCCATACGGTACGAGCACCCTTCAGGCGGCAGATAAAAGTCGACGATTTCAGGAAATTGCTTTTGTAATATCGGCACAAACACTTCATTAAGTGCTACACCTAAAATTGCAGGCTCATCAGGCGGACGGCCAGTAAATGTGCTGTGATAAATAGGATCTTTACGATGCGTTAAGTGAGTTACCGTCATTACTGGAAAGTCATCTACTTCATTATAGTAACCGGTATGGTCACCATAAGGGCCTTCAGGTGCGATTTCACCTGGCACAATGTAACCTTCAAGTACTATTTCTGCACTGGCAGGGACTTGTAGGTCATTGGAAATAGATTTTACAACTTCGGTTCTGCTACCACGTAATAAACCAGCAAATGCATATTCGCTTAATGTGTCGGGTACAGGCGTTACTGCACCTAATATAGTAGCTGGATCGGCACCTAGTGCTACCGAGACAGGGTAAGGTTGCCCTGGGTTTTCTTTACACCATTCCTGAAAATCAAGCGCGCCACCACGATGCGACAACCAACGCATAATTATTTTATTTTTGCCTAATAATTGCTGGCGATAAATACCTAAATTTTGGCGCTTTTTATAAGGCCCTTTAGTAACTGTAAGGCCCCAAGTAATTAATGGCGCTGCATCACCTGGCCAGCAATGCTGAATAGGTAATTTAGTTAAGTCTACATCATCACCTTCTAAAACTACTTGTTGGCAAGGCGCTTTTTTAACTTCTTTTGCTGGCATATTAAGCACTTGCTTAAAAATAGGTATAGCGCCTAGTGCTTCTTTAATTCCCTTTGGTGGATCAGGTTCTTTTAAAAAAGCGAGTAGCTTACCCACTTCGCGAAGCTCGCTAACGTCTGTTTGGCCCATGCCCATTGCTACGCGTTTTGGTGTACCAAATAAGTTGGTAAGCACCGGCATATCGTAGCCTTTTGGATTTTCGAATAATAACGCAGGACCTTTTGCACGCAATGTGCGATCAGATATTTCGGTCATTTCAAGATACGGGTCGATTTCTTGGGTGATACGTTTAAGTTCGCCTTTTTTTTCAAGCAAATCGATAAAATCACGTAGATCTTTATATTTCATTGTGGGCCGCTATTAAGCAAAAGAGTTAAAGTATTATACCCATTTCATGCAAGCCAAGTCATTACTTGCACTTAAAACTTAAAGCGCTCTACGGCACTTGTTAAGGAGTGTGCAAGTTGATTTACGTCTTCACTTTCGCTTGCTAGGGTTGTCGCGTTTTTGGCATTCAAGGTTGCTTGCTCTGTCACCTTGGCCATTATTTGTTGAATGTCGTTACTGTTAGTCAATTGCTCATGTGATGCATGAGCAATCTGCTCACTCATCTGATTAACAGACAACAATGTGCTTTTAATACGCTCTACGGCTTTATTTAGTTCAGTGCTGTTTTTAACACATTGCTTGGCTTGGTGTTGGCCATCGGTAATGTGTTCTTGAGTTGTTTGAGTGTGCTGTTGCAATGTTTGGATCATGGTGTTTATTTCGCTAGTCGAGGTCTGTGTACGTGCAGCTAATGATCGAACCTCATCAGCAACTACAGCAAACCCGCGTCCGTTTTCACCCGCTCGCGCTGCTTCAATTGCAGCATTGAGTGCCAATAAGTTGGTCTGCTCGGCAATGCTGCTAATTGTTTCAACAATGGCTTCAATAAGCTGAGTGTGTTGGGCTAGTTCCTCAGTGCTGCCTACTGCTTTATCAAGGCGCTGTAATAAAGTTTCTATACTTAGACTATTTTTATTAGCAATCTTGTTTACGTCATTGGCAAATTGCGATGCATTGGTTATTTCACTTGATGTTTTATCTGCTTGTTCATAAACCGCTTGTGAGTTGGTTAGCATATTTTGTGCAAGCGATGTTGCCTGCGCGCTTCGCTCCAACTGCTGTTGTGCAACAACCGTCATTTGCTGACCTTTTTCACTGGTTTTAATAGCGCTGCGGTCTAGTTCATGGGCGTCACTACTAATTGCGCCAATTAACTGGGTAAGGTCTTCACTGAGTTTATTTATGTTATTTAGCAAAGTACCAAATTCATCTTTACTGCGCGGATGGCTTCGCTTTGATAAATCACCTGAGGCGATTCGGGCTAAATCGCGGTTTACTTTTTTAAGCGGTTTTAGCATTGCGCGAGTTGTAAAAATAGAGATAGCGATAATCAATATAATTAAAACAAGCGTAATAATTACTACAGAACTAATCCCAGTATTTATGGCGGCCTTTGCATTAGTTTGTAAGGCATTAAAGCGCTCATCAGCCAATTTATTAAGTTCAATAAGCTGACCTTCTGTTGTTATAAATTGCTGTTGAAAGTGTTCAAAATTTTGAGCCGCAGCAATAGTACTTTTGAGTACTTTATTTTGTTGGGCATAAATTCCTGTATTGTTGTTAAGTAACTCTCTTAATTGATTAAACTTAGTCGTTAAATTTTTAGCATTAAACGCATTATTAAAGGGTAGCGCTTGTTGCTCTAAATAGGTGAAATTAGGTTGGATGTTATCTAGTAGAAATAGGGTATCTTGCTGATGGTTATTTAAATCATTGATACTTGTAGTTTGAGTAATGCTTTTTATATTATTGCTTAAGTTAAACAATAAATCATCTATACGGGTCGCTGTTCCAAACATAGCATTAAGTAGCGCCTGCTGTTTTGCAGTCACTTCTAAAAGTTCTATATCAAGTAAGTTAGAACTTAAATTGTAAAGTTGCTCGTTAAACGTTGCTGATAATTCTATAGTGGAATTTTGCGCTACAAACTTACTCTCTTTAGCGCTAAACATTGCGACACTTACTTTAGTCAGTTGCTCAAAGCCTTCGTTGGTACTGGCGAGTAAATTTTGCATTGTTATTTGTTGATTTAGTTGAGTGCTTAACGAATTGAGCATATCGCTAAATTGTTGTTGCTCAGCTTGCGCCTGTTTTTTATTTTGTTGAAGTAAATCAAGGTTTGCTTGGCTGTAAGCTAAGGCATTAAATTTGGTAATAGACAGTAATGATAGCCTTAAATCTTTACTGAACTGTTGTACCGGAACTGCTAATTTTTCGGTTCGGGTATTGTTAACGCTAATTTTGTTTAATGACCAATAAAAAAACACACTACTTGTTAGCACCAATAAACCAATGGCTGTAAAAGCTAAAATTATTTTATGTTTGATCGCAATTGAACGCATAACTTCATCACAATAATGGGTCTTTAATTATTGTAGCATTGCTGTAATTTATTGGTTAGTTTTGTGTTAAACCTTGATGCACTGTCTTTTTTTACCAGCAATGATTAGCATGGCCTCATTTCCCTTACCCCAAAACAGTACCTCTTCACTTATATATTTATTCCCTGATGCACTTTTTTCGTGATTAAGTACATGCACTTTATTGTTAAAGATAAGTTCGGCTTCAGAATTATTAATGATATTGAGTTTTACGCTCTCATCATCGCATTGGTAAGCAGTACTGGTTTGTAAATCACTACATGCGGTTAAGCTTAGTAAAATAGCGATTAATGCTAAATATACTTTCATTTTTCCTCCCATCTTCTTTAAAAGTTAGTTAAAACACAGGGCAAAATTTTAATCTAATGTAAGAATAACAAAGCAAAATTAACCGTTGGTGAAAGTAGCGCTTTACGTTATGTTTATAGCAATATTTTTTGAGCTCGGAAGCTTTATGGCAGGCACTAACCTTTTAACGTTATTAGACGATATAACCACTTTACTTGATGACATTGCGACAATGAGTAAGGTAGCAACAAAAAAAACAGCGGGTGTATTAGGCGATGACTTAGCGCTCAATGCACAGCAGGTTACAGGTGTTGCAGCAGAGCGTGAATTACCGGTTGTTTGGGCTGTGGCAAAGGGCTCATTTTTAAATAAAGCGATACTCGTACCCGCTGCTTTATTAATAAGCGTATGGCTGCCTTGGTTAATAACACCGCTTTTAATGATGGGTGGTTTGTTTTTGTGTTTTGAGGGAGCTGAAAAAGTATTTGCTAAGTTTTTGCCTCATCACAATGAAGTGGTAGATGAAGATGAAAAATTAGATTTAGTTGAGTATGAAAAACAAAAAATAAAAGGGGCAATAAGAACCGACTTTATTCTTTCTGCCGAAATTATTGTTATTACTTTAGGCACTGTGGCAGGCGCTACATTACTTAACCAAGCTTTAGTGCTTTGTGTTATCGCAATTATAATGACGATTGGCGTTTATGGCTTAGTGGCCGGTATTGTAAAGCTGGATGATGCCGGGCTTTATTTACTCAACCAATCTAAAGTGTCAGCTAATAAATTTAAAGAGTTACTTGGTAAAGGCTTACTCGCAGCAGCGCCTAGGTTGATGCAGTTTTTAGCATTTGCGGGCACCATTGCAATGTTTTTAGTAGGCGGCGGGATTTTAGTGCATGGTGTTGAGTTACTGCATCATACTCAAGTGGATGTAACAAGCTATGCTCAGTCTGTTGCTGGCGGCACAGGAGAAGTATTAGCGCCTCTCTTGTTTGATGGTTTGCTAGGTGTTATTGCCGGCTTAGTTGTTGTGCTTATACATGTAAGTTATACAAAGTTATTTAAAAAATAGTTTATAGCTGGCGTACTTGTTGCGCCAGCTATATTTAAATTCACTCATTCACAGTTAGCTATTTTACAAAGCGATTCTAATTCAAATTGTGCTTTAGTATTTTTTTGCTCAATGGCCTTTTTATACCAATAAATAGCCTGTTGATAATTTTGAGCTATTCCCTGACCATCACGATACATTTGCGCTAAATTTAATTGCCCCCATTGAGAGCCCGCTTCAGCAGCTAGCTTAAAGCTATTAAATGCTTCAAAAAACAACTTATCTTTAAAATAAATAATGCCTTGTTGATTGTTTTTATCGAGTTTTAAACCTTTATATAGTGGCTTAGGTTTGGGAGGAAACATCACAAACCCGCCATAAAGGCTGTTGGCATAAGGTCGCAGCACGTCATAAATAGCTTCGTCTTTATACAAACGCTTTACTTCATCACGAGGGAGGGTGATTGTTTTAGTGGAGAAGTAATTGTCTTGAATTAGTTGGCTGGTACGCATTGCCAAGGTAATACTATTATTACGTTTATAGCTGTAGTTGCTTATCTGAAAGGTAATAAACTGCTTATCAAAACTTAAAACTTGAGCAATTCTTAAATTGGTTAGGGTCCAGGGTTCGTGTGTAAATTTGTCGGCGTGTACTAAGTAGGTGTCATATATTTTAGGTGTATTCAAATAGCTTTGCTTTTGAGTCTCGGTATCAAGGTGTTGTTGATAAAAAAACGAAACAATCCAAAGCAATAAAAATACGCCAATAAAGTATTTAGGTAGGCTTAGTTTTTCTATTAACGGTAGTTGCGGTATTTTAACAGGTTCGCTTTTTCCGCATTGATAGCACTCGCGTTTATAGCTTAATTTTAAGGCAAGCATAGGTAAAATGCTAAATCGTAAATAGCGGCTTTTATTTACTAAATGGTAGGCGTCGCTTTGGCAGTGAGGGCAGCGTGTTATTTGTGCAAAATGTGGAAATGATTCACTCGTGTTGAAAAGTAACATAAAGCACGCTCCTTGTTTAATTACCTAAAGGTAAAACAAGAAGCGTGTTAGTTAAAGCTACAAACTGTAAGTAAGTATGTCTGTTATTACTTATTTTGAGCTTTAGGCTTGATAGTGGTTTTTGCATCGGCAGCCATTAGAGCAAATACAGCGTATGCAGCGGTATTTTGACGAAGCTTAGCAGGTGTTACTTTATCAAGCGTATCGTCAGCTGTATGGTGGTAATCAAAGTAATCTGTTCCATCTTGAGCAAGTTCAAAAATAGGCGCTGACGTTGCTGCTTTAAGTGGAATTAGATCGGGGCCACCATTCGCTTGGTTTTTACCAATGTGCTCAATATTTAACGGCGCAAGTTCTTTTGCTATAGCGCGAACTACAGGAAGTGACTCTGCGCTTACGTTCGATTCAAAAGCATATACAACATCGGCGCCAAAATCAGACTCAGCGGCTGCAACAATATTGCTTAGCTCGTTTTTATGCTCTGCAAAATAAGCTTTTGCACCCCAAAGACCTAGCTCTTCAGCTGCAAAAAGTACCACACGAATACTGCGCTTAGGGCGTTTTACATCGCTAATATGTTTAGCGGCTGCCATTGTTAGTGCAACGCCTGCGCCGTCATCTAATGCGCCAGTCCCTAAGTCCCAAGAATCTAAATGCCCCCCAATTAATACATATTGCTCAGGGTTTTCGGTACCATTAAATTGGCCAATAACGTTATAACCAGTGCCTTCACCAAGGCTTTCGGTTTGCACATTAATATTTACCGACACTTCTTTATTTAAAGCAACTAAGCGTGCTATTTGATCTGCATCTGGGTTAGCAATTGTTACGTTAGGTATTTTTGTAACACCTTCTTTGTAGTAACTACCGCCAGTGTGTGCAAAGCGATGATGACCGGTACTAACCGAGCGCATCATGTAGGCAACAGCGCCTTTTTTAGATGCTTCTATAGCGCCTGTACCGCGTGCTTTTACAGCAGGTCCGTAACCATTCCCGTCTATGTCGCGGTTCATACGGTAATTAATATACGCAATTTTACCTTTTAAACTGTTTGCCGGTGCGGCTTTTAATTCATCAAGTGTTTCGAATAATACAACCGGCGCTGTAATCCCATCTTTTGGCGTGCTTATACTGTTACCTAATGCAGTTAAGTGCAGTGGTTGCTCGCTTGGTGTTAGTATTTTTCCGCTTTCGCTATAACGGCGCCATTCAGGAAATGTGGCTTTTTCTAACCATACTTTATCAAAGCCCAGTTCATTAAATTTGGCTTGAGCCCATGCCACGGCTTTTTTATCGTTTTCGGTACCAGGAAGGCGTGGGCCTACTTCAGTTGTTAATGACTCTAGTAATTTATAACTTAAATCACTATTTAGTGCAGAGGTGCGCACTTTGTCTACTTGTTGTAATTGCTTTTGGGTAAATTCGGCGCTGTTAGCGTTTGCAGCCATACTGCTAGTAAGCAGCAGTGCGGTAATTAATTTTTTCATTTTGGTAGGCCTTTTTAATAATTAGCGCTATTAGAGCATGTAACAAACATGATAAAAAATAGATGAGATGAATAGGCTTTGTAATAGGTTTAATGCTGTTAGGTGTGAATATTTAGATATAAAAAAGCCCGCGTAAATGTACGCGGGCTATATTTTAAAGCTGTTATTTAAGGCATTTATTTAAAAGCTAAATTGCGCAGCTAAACGAAGATTTGTGCCCTCGCCAACAGTTACATTATTTGTGCCGCCACCACCTAAATAGCTTTTATCAAATAAGTTTTCGATGTTAAGGCGTAAGTTAATATCGGTATTACTTAAGTTAAACTTATAAGTTGCACCTACATCAACACGCGTATATGCATCTTTAGTAATTGTATTGGCGCTATCGGCAAAGCGCTCGCCTTCATAAAAAGCACCAGCGTTAAAAGCAATCGCATCATTTAGCTCATAACGCGTCCAAAGTGATGCCGACCATTTTGGTGCATCGGTAGGGCGTTTGCCTTCCAATACTTCATCGCGTTCAAAGTTAGCATCTAGATACATAGTTGATGCCATAACAAATAAGCGGTCAGTAGCGGCACCTTGTGCGCTTACTTCAACACCTTTGTGGCGTTGTTCACCCACTTGGTTTGTTTCACTTGTGAATGAGCCAATAGGCGTCTCAAGTTGTTCGCTAACAAGAGTACCTTCTTTGCTAATATCAAAAATAGCACTGGTAAGCATTAGGCGGTCATCAAATAACTGCCATTTAATACCAATCTCTCTTTGCTTAGATGTAACAGCATCTAATTTCATGCCGTTATTTACATCTGTTTCATCAATCAGTGTTTCACTACCTTGAGGCTCAAAACCTTCTGAGTAACTAGCGTATATAGTTGCAGAAGCATTTGGGTGATAAAGCACACCTACTTTTGGTACAAATGACTCGTTATCATTTCCTGTGCTATTTTGTTTGTCGTAACGACCACCCAATGATAGTTGCCACTCAGGCGAGAACGAAATTAAGTCTTGAACGTAAATTCCGTAGTAGTCGTATTCAGTTTCGCTTACTGTATCATCTGTTTTATAGCTTACTGATGGACGAGATGGTTCTGCTTGTCCTGCAGAAAAATCAAAAGAGTCGGCAGAGGTACGGCGCTGTCCGTAGTAATAATCAAGCGAGTTTGCGCCAATTAAAAATTGGTGCTGTAAGCTACCTGTTTTAAATTCACCAATAAAATCAATAAATGCAGTTTTAAATTGCCAATCGTCAAAGCGATCATAAGGGCGAGATTCATAACTATCGCCTTCAGCAAAGCCACCTGGCATACGCGGTGCTGACTCAAAGCGTTGGCGTTCAAATGTTTGTTCGTTATAGCCAAGCTTTACTTGCCAGTTATCGGTTAAAAATACTTCTAGGTCTACACCTAGGTTTTCTACGGTTATATCGGTAAACGCCCAAGACATATCACGGATTGTTTTATCATCACCAATTACATTGGCATTGTCGTCTATCCATGCACCAGTATCTAAACCTGCTTCGTCGTCTGTGCGGTCGTAATGCACACGTACTAATGCGTTGTCGCTAATATCGTAATCTACAACTAAAGCACCTAAAAAACGGTCACGCTCGCGGTTTTCACCGTTTTGGTATTCACGCCAGTAATCAACATCTTGTTTAACTAAAATACCACGAGCACGTAAATCTTCAGATTCAGTCAAGGCACCAGCAGCATCAACCATAAAGCGCGTTGAGCCATGTTGGTCTACATCGGCACTGGCATTAAATAATGTTTGTGCTGTAGGCTTTTTAGTAACCATGTTCACCAAGCCACCCGGACCTGATTGACCATATAAGATGCTCGATGGGCCTTTAATTACTTCAACTTGCTGCAAAATTTCGATTGGTTGTTGGTAGTGCGACCAATGCTGATGACCGTCGCGTAAATAACCTGTCGATGAGCTCAGCTCAAAGCCGCGTAAGTTAAATACCTCACGATTTCGTTGTTGTGAGCCTGCAGTTAAGCTTGCGTCATTTGTTAGTACTTCGCCAAGGGTAGTGGCAAGTTGCTCACTAATAATAGTGTCGGTTATTACGGTTACAGATTGTGCGGTTTCAAGTAAAGAAGCTGATGTTCTCATTGCGCCATTAGCGTTATCTACTTTGTAATCGTTAAAGTAGCTACCTTTTACTTCTATACGCTCAAGGTCAGTAGTGTTTGCGTATGTGTTTGTTGTAATGCTTGCTAATAGTGCTATGTAAAGAGAATTCAGTTTCATTGTTTGCTTCCAGCAGTGATATGTAAAAAACAATCGCGATCTTAATGCAAACTAATATCATTTTCAACACCTTTTGTTAACGTACTTTATTATGTGTTTGTTAATGGTTGCTAATTACGAATTCTGCTATTATTAGCAGCATATTTAGTGGGGCTTTCCCCCACGTTATTTTTATTGCTATGGAACTTACTGTGACTTCAACTGCTTTTTCATCTTTGGCTTTACCAGCTGGACTCGTTGATAATTTATCAACACTTGGTTATGCGCATATGACACCTGTACAAGCGCAAAGTTTACCGCCTGTACTTGCTGGTAAAGACATCATTGCTCAGGCAAAAACCGGTTCAGGTAAAACTGCTGCGTTTAGCTTGGGTGTGTTAGCTAAATTAAACGTAAAACGCTTTCGTATTCAATCTTTAGTCTTGTGTCCTACTCGTGAGCTTGCCGAGCAGGTTGCGGTTGAAATGCGTAAATTAGCGCGCGGTATCCATAACATTAAAATATTAACGTTATGTGGCGGTGTATCAATTGGTCCACAAATAGGCTCGCTTGAACATGGCGCGCATATTATTGTTGGCACACCTGGGCGTGTTGATGACCATATTCGTAAAGGTACTTTACGTTTAGATGATGTTGAAACATTGGTACTTGATGAAGCCGATCAAATGCTTGATATGGGTTTTCAAGATACACTTGATGCAATTATTGAGCGCATTCCACAAAATCGTCAAACATTGTTATTTAGTGCAACATTCCCAAGAGCTATTGAAGCAATTGCTAAGCGTGTACTTAAAAATCCAGAAATGGTTAAAGTAGAAGAAGAGCAAGCCAAAAGCACAATTAAGCAGTACTTCTACAAAATGGATAATAATAAGCAGCGCTACCCAACGCTAAAATTATTATTACTTAAATTTACACCACAAAGCTGTGTTGTGTTTTGTAATACTAAAGTAGAAACACAACAAGTGTGTGACGATTTAGCTGATGAAGGCTTTAGTGCTGTTTCGCTACACGGTGATTTAGAACAGCGCGATCGTGAACGTACATTAATTCACTTTTCAAATAAAAGTGCTTCAATACTTGTTGCAACCGATGTTGCTGCACGTGGTTTAGATATTGACGATATGGATATGGTGATTAACTACCATTTAGCACATGACACGCAAACACATGTGCATCGTGTTGGTCGTACAGGTCGCGCTGGTAAAAAGGGCATTGCATGTTCTATTTACGGTGAAGCAGAAGCGTTTAAAATTGCTCAAATAGGCGAACATTACGAACGTGATATTACTCCAGAGCAAATGCCACCATTTAATTTATTAGACAAGCCACCGTACCGCCCTGAAATGGTTACTTTGATGATTGATTCAGGTAAAAAACAAAAAGTACGTGCAGGTGATATTTTAGGTGCTTTAACGGGTAAAGATGGGGTTGCAGGTCGTCAGGTGGGTAAAATTAACGTACTTGATAACGTAGCGTTTGTTGCTGTTGAGCGTAACTCATTAAAACCTGCGCTTCGTAAATTAACCGAAGGCAATATTAAAGGGCGTAAAATACGCGCACGTCGCCTTACTCGTTAATTTAAACTTCTAAATTAATAGATTAACGAGCAGCTACCTTTAGTTGCTCGTATTGTGTTTGTATTTTTTTAAACTCAACTTCACAGCCATTTGGTTTATCTGGGTGCACTTGTAATGCAAGTTGTCTCCAGCGCTTTTGAACATTTTTAAGAGTGAAATTTTCAGGTAACTTCCATTCTAAAGCCAATGCTTTAAATTCATTTTCATTTAAAGCTTGTTGTGGTGATGTCGTTTTAAACTGACGCCAAAAGCTATTTAAAAGCTCATCAATCTGCTCTTCACTGGTATCGTAATTATGCCAATCTAAATAATAATCTCGCAAATTTTCGCTTGTTGTTACTAAACTATTATCTCCTTTTTCTAAAAGCTCGATATGCAGAGCTGAAATGAGTAAACTCTGAGGGCGTAATTGTGCCTGCAGTTGGTACAGTGCATTCATGATTAAAAAGTTACGTTTAAATAAATCACGTTCAGGACTTTTATCGAGAGTGGTCATAACGCTGCGGTTTGTCAGTTCTGCTGCTAAAGTATGAACTTGCCAAACCTGCTTTGTTAGTATTAGCTCAAAAATCTCATCAATCAGTGGGTTAAGCATTGTTTAGGCCCTAGTAGTTGGTGTATCTTCAATAAAGATTACACTGATATAAGTAACGGTTTGAAGGATTAAAATTATGCTGGGCAAGTTAAAATGCCTCTTATTTACTATATGCTGTGTACTAATAGCTCCTAGCTATGCCCAAAATAATGATTCGTTATTTGAGCAATTCAAAAACGAAGTGCAGTGGGAACCTAAATTACAATTAGCAAACATGCTACTTGCTAATAAAAATGCCTCCAAAAAGGAGCGTGTCGCTGTTTATTCGGCATTGGGTAATACTGCGTTATCGGTTGATAATTTTAAAGACTCATTACATTACTTTAAATTACTCGAACAACATACTTCGGATACTTTCTTCCCTGATGAGCACTTTCGTGCAATTAAAATGCAAGGTGTTGTACTTTTTTATCAAGGCTTATTTCAAAAAGCGATTATTGAATATACCCGTACCCTAGCATTAGCAGAAAAGAATAAGCAATTACTAGAGCAGGCAAACTTATTAAATAATATTGGTTTGGCCTATTTTAATATGAATAAGCTAGGCGATACCCTAGAGTTTTATTTAAAAGCAAAAGCTATCTACGAGGCGTACGGTAGTGAGCAAGATAAAACCGATATACTACTTAATATAGCAGGCGTTTATATACGCTTATCACGCTACGATAGTGCGTTTGGTCTTTATCAAGATGTACTTAAGGTTTATCAACGATTAGATGATAAAAGCGGTATTGCGCAGGTATATAACAATATGGGTGTTGCCCATATGGAGAGTAATCAATTTGACTTAGCACTGCATTATTATCAGTTAGCGCTGCGCTATTATATTTCAGCTAATGATTACAATAAGTTATCTACACAATATACAAATTTAGCAAATACTAATTTAGTATTAAAAAAAGTGGATGAAGCGTACGAGCAAGCTAAATTAGGTGAGTACTACGCCCTTAAAATAGATAATCATAATTTAGAGCTTAATGCGCTACATGCGCTGGCTAAAATTCAGTTTGTTAAGGGTAACTTAGAAGAGGCGCAAATAAATTTAGATAGAGCAATTTTACTTGCTCATGAATATGGTAGTGAGCGAATAATTAGAGAGAGCTTGGGGGCCAAAGCACTTCTTGAAGCCAGTAAAGGCGATTATTCAAGCGCAATGGCTTTGCAACAAAAATATATTAGTGAGTTGCGAAAGCTCAGAAGTACGGCAATTATAAATGCACTAGCGGTACTTCAGCATCAATTTAAAGCAACGCAATTAAACCAAGAGATAGAAAAACTTAAACAAGATCGCCGTGTGCAAGAGCTAAAAATGTCGCAGCGTTCTCAGCTTACTTTATTCTCTTTTTTACTATTACTTTTAGTTGTCGTAACTGGTATTGCGCTTTATCGCCGTGGTGCAGAAAAACGCGCTAAGCAGCAGTTAACAGAACAAGTTACGCAACGTACTGCAGAATTGCAGGCAATTGCACAAGAGCTGAGAGAAGCCAACGATGTTAAAAGCCAGTTTTTGGCTAATATTAGTCACGAAATTCGCACTCCACTAACGGCTATTTTAGGGCAAACAGATGCTTTGATTAATGAATTATATGAGCCTGAGTCACTTAAAGATGAATTAAGAGTAATTCAGCGTCACAGTGACCATTTAAAAAGCTTAATAAATGATGTACTCGATTTAAGTAAAATTGAAGCCAATAGATTAGAGTTAAATATTTCGTGCTTTGATATTGTAGAGCTCGTAAATGATGTGCACGCAATGTTTATCACCCAAGCAAAAGCAAAAAATCTACATCTTATTTTAGACAATCAAGTGGGTAATGAGTTTTACACTAAGCTGGATTTAATACGCGTAAAGCAGATTCTTATAAACTTATGTGCAAATGCTATTAAGTTTACTCATTCAGGGCAGATCATTATTGCATTAAATAAGAGTGAGCAAGGACTAGTTATTATTGTAAAAGATACCGGTATTGGTATGAGCTCTAAACAGTTAAAGCTTATTTTTGAATGCTTTAGCCAAGCTGATAACAGCATTAGCCGTCGCTTTGGTGGTACAGGGTTAGGCCTTAGCTTATCGCAACAATTAGCTGCGATGATGGGTGGTTATATCAGCGTACAAAGCGAATACAAAAAGGGCAGTCAGTTTTCGTTCTTTTTACCGTGCGCAGAAGTAAATAAATCTCAAAGCATGATTGAAACTCAAAGTGCTCCTAAGGCAAATAAGCAATTGGCAGGTCGTGTCGTACTTGCGGAGGATCATCCTGATAATCGTAGGTTAATAAGTCGTTATTTACGCTCAATGGGACTCGAGGTTATTGCTGTTGAAAATGGTGAGCAAGCGGTAGAGCAGTGCTTAAAAGAATATCCAGATTTGGTATTGCTCGATATTCAAATGCCAGTAATGGATGGGCGTTCTGCTTTTCAGCTATTAAAACAATGTGGTTTTGAGCGACCTATTTTTGCTTTAACAGCAAATGCTATGAGTCATGAAGTGGATGGTTATTTAGAGTTAGGGTTTACTGGTTACTTAGGTAAACCGATAGACAAAGAGTCATTTTATAAAGCGCTTTCTAGTCACCTACATAATGCAGAAGATCAGCCAATTACAAAGCAAAATGAAGTTGATATGAGCGATCTTGTGATTAGTTTCAAGCAGAGCTTTGCTTTGGAGAGTGAAACGATTACGCAGCATTTTATAAGCGAAGATTTAGATGCGCTACAAAAAGATAGCCATCGCATTTTAGGGGCTGCACAAATGTTTGGTTTGGATGAAATTGCGCAATCGGCTAAAAATTTAGACAGAGCACTTCTACGCAGAAGCCAAAAAAGCAGTGCAAATGATTTTAAAGCGCTCGTTGATACGCTGCAGGGTGTACTTAAAAAGTATAATGAAAGTTAAACTGTATTTAATCCAGACACAAAAAAAGCGCCTAAGGCGCTTTTTTATTCAATTAAAACGCTTTTATTGGCGTCTCATCGAATCAAAAAATTCATCATTGGTTTTGCTCATCGATAGTTTATCGATTAAGAATTCCATTGCATCAATTTCTGACATGTCATGAACAATTTTACGTAAAATCCAAAGCTTTTGAAGTTCATCTGGTTTTGTTAGTAATTCTTCACGACGAGTACCTGAGCGGTTAAAGTCGATAGCTGGGAATACACGTCTTTCCGCAATTTTACGGTTAAGGTGAAGTTCCATGTTACCAGTACCTTTAAACTCTTCGTAGATAACTTCATCCATTTTAGAGCCAGTATCGATAAGAGCTGTAGCTATGATTGTTAAGCTACCACCTTCCTCAACGTTACGTGCAGCACCAAAGAAGCGCTTAGGTTTATGTAATGCGTTAGCGTCAACACCACCAGTAAGTACTTTACCTGATGAAGGAATAACGGTGTTATAAGCACGTGCTAAACGAGTGATTGAATCCAATAAGATAACAACATCTTTTTTATGTTCAACTAGGCGTTTTGCTTTTTCGATAACCATTTCGGCAACTTGTACGTGACGAGAAGCTGGTTCATCGAACGTTGATGCAATAACTTCACCTTTAACTAGGCGTTGCATCTCTGTTACTTCTTCCGGACGTTCATCAATAAGTAAAACCATTAATGTTACATCAGGATGGTTGTGCGTAATTGATTGTGCAATATTTTGAAGTAGCATTGTTTTACCCGCTTTTGGCGGAGCTACTAACAAACCACGTTGGCCGCGGCCAATAGGAGATGCTAAATCAAGTACACGGGCTGTAATATCTTCTTTACTGCCGTTACCACGTTCCATGCGAAAACGTTCGTTTGCATGTAATGGAGTAAGGTTTTCAAAAAGAATTTTAGTTCGAGAGTTTTCAGGTTTATCAAAGTTAACTTCATTTACTTTAAGTAAAGCAAAGTAACGTTCACCGTCTTTAGGTGGACGAATAAGACCTGAAATTGAATCGCCAGTACGCATGCTGAAACGGCGAATTTGGCTAGGTGAAACATAAATGTCATCTGGGCCAGCTAAGTAAGAGGCTTCTGATGATCTTAAGAAGCCGAAACCATCTTGTAAAATCTCTAATACACCGCCGCCGAAGATATTCTCTCCGCCTTTGGCATGGGATTTAAGAATGGCAAAAATGATATCTTGCTTTCTTAAGCGGGCTACGTTTTCGAGCCCCATGGACTCAGCTAAGTCTACAAGCTCTTTAATGGACTTGTCTTTTAATTCGCGTAAATGCATATTGGTGGGTTCTTTATTACAGTTGTCATACTCAAAATCGCTTTGATCGTTGAGTGAGGTTTGTTGAATATAACTAAGGATTAGTTGGCTTTATAAACTAGCAGTTCACTGGCAAAGCGTCCAGTCTTTATACAAAATAAATTTAAAAAAGGGCAAAAAGCCCTTTTTATTGTTCTAGCTTACAGTTAGATGTTGTTTTCTAAAAACTCAATAAGTTGAGTTTTTGAAAGAGCACCTACTTTCGTTGCAGCTACTTGACCATCTTTAAAAAGAAGTAAAGTAGGGATACCACGAATACCAAATTTTGGCGGTGTGCCAGCATTTTGGTCAATGTTTAATTTAGCAACAGTCACACGGCTGTCGTATTCATCAGCAACTTCGTGAAGAATAGGGGCGATCATTTTACAAGGTCCACACCATTCAGCCCAGAAATCTACTAGTACTGGTTTGTCAGATTGTAATACGTCAGCTTCAAAGCTATCGTCAGTAATTTGGATTATTTTCTCGCTCATTGCGCTCTCCGATTTAGTTAGGCGAAATATTTAGTGCGTATTTAAACACTCTTGTTTCTTATTGCAAGTTTAAACGTTATGCTTAAACGCTATGACTAAGACACATTTAACCGATAAAAAGTTTTCAGACTTTGCTATCGCACCGGAAGTGGTTGCCGGTTTAACCGAGAATGGGTTTGAATATTGCACACCTATTCAAGCAAAATGCCTACCTTTTATTTGTGATGGACGCGATATCGCGGGCCAAGCTCAAACAGGTACAGGCAAAACGTTGGCGTTTTTAACTGCCACGTGCCATCGGTTATTACAATCTAGCAAAGCACCTAGTAAACATCCAAGAGCCCTGATCATGGCCCCTACTCGGGAGCTTGCGATTCAGATACACAAAGATGCTAAAATTTTAGCGCCGCACTGTAATCTTAACTTAGGTTTAGTATATGGTGGCGAAGATTACGAAAAACAACGTGCACAACTAGAAAAAGGCGTTGATATTTTAATTGGTACTACAGGTCGTCTAATTGATCTGTATAAGCAAGGCTGTTACACCCTTAATGAAATTGAGGTAGTCGTGCTTGACGAAGCTGATCGTATGTTCGATTTAGGTTTTATCAAAGATATTCGCTATATGTTCGATCGTATGCCAGATACATCAAAGCGTTTAAACTTATTATTTTCTGCCACATTATCGTATCGCGTACAAGAATTAGCTTTTGAGCACATGACAAACCCAGAACATGTTCAAATTGAACCTGACGTTAAAACGGGTAAACGTATTCAAGAAGAGCTATTTCATCCTTCGCAAGAAGATAAAATTAAGCTGTTGTTAACCTTAATTGAAGAAGAATGGCCAGAGAAAGCAATCGTGTTTGCAAATACCAAGCACAGTTGTGAAACAGTATATGCTTGGCTTAAGTCAGACGGTCATCGTGTAGGTATGCTTACTGGTGATGTTAACCAGAAAAAACGCCAAACTATATTAGCGCAGTTTAGCAAAGGCGACTTAGACTTTTTGGTTGCGACTGATGTTGCAGCGCGTGGTCTTCATATTCCAGAAGTAAGTCATGTATTTAACTTTGATTTACCTGACGATTGTGAAGACTATGTTCACCGTATTGGTCGTACTGGCCGCGCTGGTGCATCAGGCCACGCAATTAGTTTTGCATGTGAGCAATATGCATATAACCTGCATGAAATTGAAGAATATATAGAGCACAGCATTCCTTTATCACATTATGATAAAACAGCATTGCTAGATGATTTAACTCAGCCTATTATTCAAAGAAAGCGCAACTATTCAACAGGTCCACGTAACCGTAGTAATAACAGCGGACGTCGCCCAAATAATAGTTACCAAAAAGGACGGTCGTAAACGACCGTTTGTATAAGTAGTAGTAACTAGAGGTTTTTGAACGGTGGGGCAACTTAAACCGCAAAAAAATGTGTACGCAGTTATTGATTTGGGCTCAAATAGCTTTCATATGCTTATAGCCAAATCAATTGCTGGCGGTCTACAAACAATTGGACGTGTTAAACGCAAAGTCCGATTAGCCGCAGGGCTTGATAAAGATAACGTATTGAGCACTGAAGCAATGCAGCGAGGCTGGGAATGCCTTGCCCTTTTTGCTGAGCGTCTACAAGATATCCCAGATAAAAACATCACCATAGTAGCAACAGCCACCTTACGGTTAGCAACTAACGCCGAAGTATTCAAAAATCATGCAGAAAAGATTCTTGGCCATAACATTAATGTTATTAGCGGAGAATTAGAAGCGCGGACAATTTATAAAGGTGTTGCTCATACTTCATCTTGTACTGGCAAACAGCTTGTTATTGACATTGGTGGTGCAAGTACCGAAGTTGTAATTGGTAAAGCATTTGATGCCTTACATTACAAAAGCCTCAATATGGGCTGTGTTACCTATCTTGAGCGCTACTTTAAAGATTGCCAATTAAGTAAGAGTAACTTTAACGCAGCCATAAAGGCAGCTCGTACAGTCATTGATGAAATTTCTCCAGAATATAAAACAGCGGGATGGCAAATTGCATCTGGTGCTTCTGGCACAGTGCAAGCAATTCAAGAAATTATGGTCGCTCAAAATCTTGACGATTTACTTACGCTTGAAAAGCTCAACACTATAAAAGAGCAAGCAATTGCATTTAGCACTATTGCAGCGCTAGACCTTCCTGGATTAAGTGAAGACCGTCGACTGGTATTTGTATCAGGACTTGCAATCTTAATCGCACTATTTGAATCTCTTGAAATAGAAAAAATGGGGTTGGCGGGTGGAGCACTGCGTGAAGGTGTTTTATATAGCATGGTTCCGGAGTTTCATAATAACGACATTCGTAAACGCACAGTTGATGGGTTTATGAGTCGTTATCACGTTGATCAAAAACAAGCGTGTCGAGTTTCAAGCTTGGCTATGCAGTTAGCGGTAAGTATTGATAAAGATTGGCCAATTGAAAGTTTAAATGGGTTACCACTATTAAAAGCGGTAGCGCAGCTTCATGAGATTGGATTACTAATAGAATATAAGCAGTACCATAAACACACTGCTTATATTTTGGAAAATACTGATATGCCTGGTTTTTCACAGTCAGAGCATAAATTAATAGTAGCGGTAGCGGATGCGCATCGTTCTGATTTTCCAAAAGGCTGTTTTAATTCACTCGGCGTAAATAGTCTATTAGCGCAATATATAGTGAGATTACTACGAATAGCAGTCATCTTATCAATGCGCAGACAAGATGACGTACTGCCTAAGTTTAAGTTAACTGCTAAAAATGAAGTGTTAGACCTTAAGTTTGAAAGTAACTGGTTAAAAGATCATCCATTAATGGCCAGCGAGCTACAACAAGAGTCTAAACAGCAAGGTAAACTTGGGTGGAAGCTCATAGTAAACTAATTAAAAAGGCCCACCAGGGCCTTTTTAGTGTTTAAAGTAACCATTTCGATGCAAATATGTGCGAACAGCACATTATTTCAAGTTTTCTTCAAAAAAGGGTTGATCTGTTTTCGGATCTCCCTATAATGCGACCCCACTGAGACGGGAAACGCCAACGCATAGCGAGGCACGAACAACTCAG